>CAYVEL010000001.1:0-92656 GCA_964450345.1 uncultured Candidatus Saccharibacteria bacterium
AGATTTCTTCCATTTAAATTCAATAGGGTTTATTAAATTTATAGCACTTAATCCCCTACTAAAATTACCCTGTATATCCTTTAGTCTTTCATCTGATGACACAGTCACATTACCAGACGCATCTGTTTGTAAGCTACCAGCACCATACTTAGGTAATCTTAAATTTCCGCTCGAGTCTATTACGAAACGCATAGAAGAAGAACCTGTATCGTAAAGATAGAATTTATTAGCAACAGATAAACCTGACTCTCCACTATTACCAACTCCTAATTGATAAATTCTACTATTACCCATGAAAGCCATTTGTGAATATCCAGTACTTACACCACCTTGAATAGCTAATACCGGTGCATTTGTACTGCTTGCAACAGTAGTAAAATACATAGGTGTTGAGGTTCCTATACCCACATAACCAGTCGTGCCATCAATATTAAACTTAGAAGAATATGCTGAGCCATCATAAGTCTGGAATACTAAATCCTTATCATTATCAAAAGTTAAGATTAGGTTTCCTGTAGTACCTCCGACACCCACGCTACCGAAACCACTACCGGCACCAGTGTTTTGCATATAGAAACCTGCTCCTGGACCTTGGATCAAAACATCTGGAGTGTATGATGGTGAAATTCCACCTGTTGCAGAAGAAATCGACAATTTAGAAACCGGTGACGAGGTTCCAATACCCACATTACCAGAACTATCAATTATCATTTTTGTAGCATTACCAACACGCAATGATAGTGATTGTCCTGATGGAGTGTTAAATATTGTATTATTCGTAAGTCCTGCTAAAAAGGCAAAGTTTGTAGTGTCTGGAGCAGATTGATTCAACCAAATACCTGGAAGAGACTGGAATGCAGGCATATAGTAGTTACCTATTTTAATATTTGTACCGAATGTCTGATCAGTAATTTGAGTATATACACCTTCACCAGAAGCTAAGGCTTTATTAAGTTCGAGTTTCTGTGATGGAGATGATGTTCCAATACCAACATTGCCATTTGCTCCAATAGCCATGAAAATACTATTAGTATCCATACCTCTAAAAGTAAATAGTTTTCTATTAGAAACCGACGATAGTGTTCCGTTAAAAGGATCAGAATAAGATGTCGTCTTCATTGCTGCGAAATCGATAAGACCGTAAGGCGAAGAATCAGAAGCATCTTCTGTTGCTGTAGTAAAACCTGTAAAGGACTGACCCCATAAAGTACTAGAGTTTGATATACCCGCAAAAGAAGGAGCAAAAACACCATCAACTATAGTGCCGTTATTAATAAAGAATCCGGCATTTGGAGCATCAGATACAACGCCTCTAAACAATGGCTCTCTATATCCTGTCTGAGCAGTAGAAGACAAAACCAATTTAGCAGTAGCCGAAGTGGTGCCCAAGCTTACACTTCCTGAATTTCCTGAATAAATATTATTTCCATTTGTAGTCCACTGCCCTGTTGCAGAAGTAGTCTGAGTAGTTCCGTCTGGGAAAATCACTCCGCCTGTTGTATAGATAGGACCTGCAACAGAAAGCTTTTGTGATGGTGATGAGGTTCCAATACCCACATTACCAGAACTATCAATTATCATTTTTGTAGCATTACCAACACGCAATGATAGTGATTGTCCTGATGGAGTGTTAAATATTGTATTATTCGTAAGTCCTGCTAAAAAGGCAAAGTTTGTAGTGTCTGGAGCAGATTGATTCAACCAAATACCTGGAAGAGACTGGAATGCAGGCATATAGTAGTTACCTATTTTAATATTTGTACCGAATGTCTGATCAGTAATTTGAGTATATACACCTTCACCAGAAGCTAAGGCTTTATTAAGTTCGAGTTTCTGTGATGGTGACGAGGTTCCAATACCTAGATTACCGTTTGAATCTAGAGCCATGAGAGTTGTAGAAGCATCTCCTCCTTTTATAAATTTAAACTTTGATCCAGCCGCGAGCGTTAGGTTTAATAGAGTATCTACATTTGAATCGTTAGACAATCCAAGTGGAGAACGTAATGTTCCATTGTAATCTCTTACCAAAAATGGAAAACGTGCATTTCCATTCGCGATGTATGCTCCAGTAATAGAAAGTGGTGCCGCAGTTAATGTGGTTGTTGCTTCAGATACGATTTCTAATTTTGATAAAGGAGTAGTTGTTCCAATACCTATATTTCCAGAATTATAATAGATATTAGATCCAGATGTACTCCAAAGATTTAAACCTGCAGCAGAAGTAACCTGAGTAGTTCCGTCTGGGAACATAAAACCACCTGTCGAGTAAATTGTTCCAGCTACAGATAGTTTCTGTGACGGAGATGATGTACCCATACCTACATAACCAGTCGTACCATCAATATGAAACTTAGAAGAATATGCTGAACCATCGTAAGTTTGGAATACTAAGTTTTTATTATCATCAAAAGTGAAGATCAAATTTCCTGTGGTACCTCCAACTCCTACGCTACCAAAACCACTACCCGTACCGGTATTCTGCATATAAAATCCTGCTCCTGGACCTTGAATCAAAACATCTGGAGCATATGATGGAGAAATTCCGCCTGTTGCAGAAGAAATTGTAAACTTTGATTGTGGAGAGGTTGTTCCAATACCCACATTACCACTAGCACCTAGATAAATGTTATTTCCAGAAGTAGTCCACTGTCCTGTTGCAGAAGTAACCTGAGTAGTTCCGTCTGGGAACATGAAACCACCTGTCGAGTAAACCGTTCCGGCTACAGATAGTTTCTGTGACGGAGATGAACTTCCTATTCCAACATTTCCTGTCGAATAATTAATGTTTGAACCATTTGTCACCCACTGGCTACTAACAGCAGATATGTTTAATGAACTTGTAGAAACCCACTGAAAACCGGTACCAGTAGATTGTAGTATTGTTCCGCTTGATCCAGAATTTCCATTAGCTTTAATTGCTCCAGTTAAGTTAATATCACCAGCTACTGACAATAAAGATGAAGGAGATGTGGTACCAATACCAACATTTCCAGCACCTGTTGTAATAGTCATTACTGGAGAAGATCCACCAAAAGTACCGAAGTGAATTTTTCCACCATTTCCCAAAATAGCAGTATCTCCAGCTACCGATCCTGTAATGTAATTATTTGGAGCCCCAGCTACCGCCCAATATCCATCAATACCAGTTCTACCAATAGAATACGCAGTGAAAGCGGTTGGACTATCGGAACCAAGATGGATTCCTGTGTAAGGTGAAGCAGCCGCATTAGCAGATACGGACAATTTCGCACCAAAAGATGGTGATGTCGTTCCGATACCTACCCCACCATTAGCAAGAGAAATCTTTTCAGAAGAATAATCCCAAATACCAATTCTGTCTGTAGCCTCTTCTCTGAATAAACCTCCAGCAAAAGCAGAAGCTACACCTCCTCTACCTGTTATTTCCAAACCATCATAATTTCCAGCAGTTGTAGAGTTACTAGATATACGTAAACGAGAAGCATTAGCCACTGAACTATATACTTCTAAAGGAGTCTTTGGATTAGCAGTACCGATACCGACATAATCACTCGAGTTAATAGCAAAAGGAGTACTCAAAGCAGAAGTCATCGAATCATTAAATCTTCTGATAGATAGAGTTCCGTCATTATTATTTATATTAAAATTTCTTTTACCAGTTGTTGTTCCTAAATCTGCTAAGAATATATTTGATTCTGTTCCTCCTACAAGAGAGATGTTAGATGAACTTGTCGCATCTATAAATGTAGAGTTAGTTCCACCTTTTCCTTCAAATATATATTTATTATTAGCAAAACTTGGGAGTAGTGAACTAGCAAAAGTTGAGGTTCCAAATCCTGCATTTCCAGTTAATTGATCTATATAGAATCTGGTAGTGTTAGAAGCATTCTTCAACTCCAATGAATTTCCACTAATACTAAAAATCTGCTGGAAAGTACCAGTAGCAACAGGCCATCTAAATAAGCTTAGACCTGTATCGTAATAAGCATCAACCGCCATAGCATAAGCAGGTTTTGATGGAACATCTCTAGTAGTATCATCAGCTGCTATGTTTGTTCTCCATTGTACATTCGTACCATCCTGGAAAGATAGGAATCTCTGCTTACCAGGAACCAGACTTGATCCCATAGTAAGAAGATTTCCATCACTAGAATATATTTCTAATTTACTCTTTGGAGAACTTGTTCCTATACCTATATTACCGGAATTATTAGAGTAAACATCGTTTCCAGAAGTAGTCCACTGTCCTGTTGCAGAAGTAACCTGAGTAGTTCCGTCTGGGAACATAAAACCACCAGAAGAATATACGGTTCCAGCCACTGATAATTTTTGCGATGGAGATGATGTACCGATTCCAACATTTCCACCGTTATTCGCATAAACTGTTCCATTCAAAATAGATACTGAAGGTGTGGTTCCAGGAGTAAGTCTAATAGCTTCGGCTAATGTTCCTGCACTATTACCAATTCCAAATATTACCGGATGCGTTAATAATGATTGGCTACCGGCAACATTAGGAGCAATCAAAGCCGCATTAGACGTATTAGAAATAGTTGACCACTGACCAGAAAGAGTTCCCACCCCCACTGTATCAAAAGTTAATGCCCACCAATTTGATGGATCTGCACCGTAATCTGTTCCGTATATTTTTAATACCGCATTATCAGCCACCTGATTTACATTAGGACTCACTCCAAACTCTACAACACCTCCTGTCTGTTTCCTAAATGTAGTACGTCCATCATATGTAGCTATTAAACTTGTTCCATCTTGCCACGATGAAGACTGTATAGCTCCATTAACATGTAGAGGAACAGATGGATTAGAGATACCAACCCCAACATTTCCTAAAGTATAATTAATACTTGATCCATTAGTATTCCACTGACTATTTCCAGATATATTTAATGAGCTTGTAGATAATGATGTAGCAACTCCATTATTTAGATAAAGTAGACCTGAAGATGTTGAGAAATTTTGCCCGGTACCACCATTAGATAGAGAAAGTGGTGCTCCTAACCAATTAGAATCATTGACATATCCTGACGGACCAGA
This sequence comes from uncultured Candidatus Saccharibacteria bacterium, assembly GCA_964450345.1. Taxonomy (GTDB): domain Bacteria; phylum Patescibacteriota; class Minisyncoccia; order Phycocordibacterales; family PALSA-1337; genus JAPLZH01. The sequence continues at coordinate 5,035 of CAYVEL010000001.1, forward strand.
TCCAGAACCTAAAAATATAGAACTAGTAGAAACCCACTGAAGACCTGTGCCTGTAGATTGGAGTACTGTCCCATTTGAACCATAACTTCCATTTATTTTAATTGCTCCAGTTAAGTTAATATCCCCCACAACAGACAAGCTAGAAGATGCAGATGTGGTACCTATACCCAAATGTCCACTCTTATCGAAAATAGTAATAGGATTTCCTAATTGATCTTCAAGTTCAATTAAATTGGCACTGTAATTATTTACTCCTGATGGAGTTATAACCAATCCTTTTGTGGAAGCTGTTGCTGGCCAAACTGAAAGAGCGCCATCCATTGAACCAATGGCATTACCAACATTCTGTGCAATACGTGCACCCTCACTAGAAAAACGGAAGAAATATGAATCTGAACCATGAAGACCAAATCTCATTGCATGATTATCTTTTTCAAATAAAGCATATCCTCCTGTACCAGACCCTGTACTACCAATTGTAAGATATGGGTTACTTGATCCTGTAGCATCTAATCTACCAACTTCTGTATCGCTATGATAAGCACCTCCTGGAGCAATACTCGAAAAATATCCAGTACTAACTAGACCACCCGTCATAAGGTTACCAGTAAATCTACCTGTTCCTGTCACGTCTAATTTATATGATGGATTAACAGCTGCTCCAATACCGACATTTCCACCACTAGGACTATAGAAATAAATATCACTTCCGGAAGCATTCCAAATCCCGGTTGCAGAAGTGGTTTGTGTTGTTCCATCCAAGAATTTAATTCCGCCGGTAGTATAAATCTGACCTACTACAGATAAAGGAGAACTTGGTGTTGTTGTACCCACACCGAAGTTTCCATTAGTTACATACACCCCACCATTACCATTAGGTGTTAAAGATATTCCCCCATTAGTATTTTTGGCCTGAATAGTGTTTCCTGATATTTCTATATTTTCAGCCAAGATACCATCAAGGAAATTAATTGCTGTAGCATTAGAATTCGTAAGATGTTTATTCGCAGACAAAAGCATATTACCCTCTAATAAAATCTGACCAGTACCCGAAGGATTCAGAACTATATTACCCGTTCCAAATGTACCAATATTCAAACTCTGGTTTATGTCAGCAGTAACATTAACGTTTTGACTTTCGTCGGTATGTAGAACTTCCTGACCATTAACATAAATCGATCCAGGACCAACATATAAATCTTTCCATGCTTTGGTAACCGAACCTAAAGAATAAACCTCATTTGAAGTAGGAATAATATCTCCTGTTATAGAGAAATTGCCATTAATAGTAGATGTACCTCCACCTGTAATATTCAGAGCCGGAACTGACAGTGCACCAGTGATACTATCAACTGATATATTTGATGACGTTGCAAAACCACCGGAAGAACTTCCAAACAAAACAAATCCTGGAGCAATATTAGATAAACCAGTACCACCATTTGAAACACCTAAAACTCCACCTAGAGTCAGAGTACCAGAATTAGTAATTGGACCACCAGAAAAAGTAAGACCAGTGGAACCACCAGAAGCATTAACTGAGGTAACCGAACCAGAGCCACCCTCAACCACACCCCCCACTATTCCTAAAGAGGATGTAGAAACCCACTGAACATTATTGCCATTAGATTGTAAAACGTATCCACTTAAACCAGCCGAGCTATTATTATCAATAATTTTTGAAACAGATAATTCTGTTGTCGATATCTTTGGAAAGATCGATGATATCGAAGTAGATGTAGCAATATAGTTTTGAGCAACAACTTGACCTGCCACTGAAAGTTTACTGTACGGAGATGTTGTTCCGATACCCAATCCATTGCTAGTAAGTCTCATTCTCTCAATATTATCAATGCCGAATATTATAGGAGTATTATTTACTGTTCTTATCACGCTAGAAGATGCTGTTCCGAAATCCAATACTGCTAAATTATTAGTACTTACACCAGCAATTACAGGATGAAATCCACCAGCACCGAAATATCTAATAGCAATAGAATTTATATTTCCGTTCACACCATAATCTGCACCCTCAGCTTCAAATACAGCCTGATCACCGAACATAACAGATGGATCACCCATTGCGTCTACGTTTGCACCAGTAGCACCACCATAAATAAACATCCTACTTCCATTACCAAGAACATTCGATGTTGTACCAACCAACATTTCACCATTGGTTTTAAAAGCTAAACGAGATTGATTTGATGATTTATCAAAAATATCAAAAGCTGTAGTACCTTCAGTTAATCCACCATTACGAATCTGCCAAACCTGATTAGTTAAGACATTATCAGCTAAAGTTATTGCTGGAGCATTACCCTGAATAGATAAAGCAGAGTATGGAGATGTTGTTCCGATACCCACCTTTCCTGCTGAATAACTTACATCTGAACCATTAGTAATCCACTGTGAAGAAACTTTGTTATTAAAAATACTCCAATCAGAAGATGATAAATATCCATTTGAAGTTGAACTGGCTTTGTTTATAGAAATCTGACCAGTTCCGGAATTATAATTAATTGGAGCACTTGAACTGATAGAATTTCTAGCTTTAGAATTGGAAAAATAAAGATTAGAACTTCCTTCTGTTAAATTATCCGTAGTAAAAGAACTTAGATTTTTAATATAACCAACCAAAGAATGATCTCCCCATGAAAAGGCGCTATTCCAATTAGAAATATTTAGATTTGAACCAAAAACATTTCCAGATACATTTAGATTTCCAGATATAGTAGAACTTCCAGTAACAGAAAGACTGTTAAATATACCAGAAAATGCTGAAAGTAGATTATTAACTCTAATGTTGGTAGTTGTAGCATTAGTAAGTGCTGACAACTGAGTAATATCACTATTTATACCAGAAGCGGCGAAATTACCAGAATTGGTAATGATTTTACAGTCTGGATCTGTTGGTAAACAGTTAGGATCTAGGGTCTCACCTGGCTGAAAAAGTGGTGCGGCGTAAGCAAAATTAACAATACTAAGTGATAGTATTATGGTTATTAAAATCTTTGCAAGAAAAAAATCTTTACCCGCTAGAAACATGCTTAAATTATAACATATATTAAGCTCTAAAACGTGTGAAAAATGTGAAAAACAACATCCCTAATATTATTAACACAAAAAGCCAGACCATTATCATTAAATTACCATAACCATCACCATTTACTTGAGTATTTTTAGTTACTTCACTCTTCTGATTAAGACTACTTGAGCTCAGCACAGTAGAAGTCGCGTAACTATTAAAACCATTTATTTTATTTTTATTATTTCCGGACTGTTTAACCTGGTTATAAATCGATTCATTACTGATAGGATAATAATTATTCATAGTAGTAGAGGCACTGCCTGATTGCGTATTTACTGGCTGAGTCAATAGAGTTCCACCACTATGTCTAGGTTTTGTACTAGTTGCAGGTGTAGTGGTCGCGCCACCCCCTCTTACACTAACTGGCCTCCAATCAGTATTCACAGAACAATTATTACAATCAAAATTAATTCTTCCAGACATAGCTAAAGCTTCTCCTGCTAATCCTGTAAATTTTCCAGAATTATTAATAGTAACACCGTCGAATTTAATCCAACCAACATTTTCAGACCAAGCATTACCGCTTAAAACTCCTTCTCCATTATTAATTACTCCTCCCTGACTAGGCGACAAATTAATCCAGCCATACTGGGCACTCCAGGCATAACCTGTTAATTTATTATCCTTAACACTAACCGAACAGTTAGAACAACCGAAATTAATCCAGCCAATCTTCTCCCCCCACGCATAACTTCCAGAAGAAATTGTTCCGATTTCAGTAGAGGCAAAAACATTACCAGCAGAAAAAAATAAGACGAGTAAAAATAGAGAAGCTACAAAATATTTTTCAAAAATATTAAACATGAAGTTACTAAAATAATATCATTGGCAATAAAAACAAGCCATCTATTTAAAATAATATTAAAGTAAATAGGTGCTATAATAGACTTAACTTACTAATATTGGATAGCCAAAACTCTTTAATCTAAAAAATATGTTAACAACAATAACCGTTATCTTGGTCGTTCTTTGGCTTTTGGGAATTATAACATCACACACTATTGGTGGTTTTATACATATCCTAATAATATTAGCTATAATCACAGTCGCTATTAGACTTATTAGGGGGCAAAAAATTTCCTAATTTAAACGAGCGGTAAAATCTTTCCACGATATTTTTAGAAATTCTTCAAAAGATATTTCCCCCTCTAGGTGTCTCTTGTATATTTCACCAAAATATTCTGTGCATCTTTTGTAAAATTCATCTTTATATTCCCTAGTGCTGATAGTTATATAAAAACAAACCGCAGAGTAAATCTGCGGTTGTGTGGTGGAACTTTATTAATATCCTTTCAAACGGATTTCGTGCGACTCCTTGGCTCTTTTGTAAACATTTTTCAACATAATACATGCATCTGTGGCCGTCCAAAAAAGTTCGGCAATCTCAAACCTCTGGTCTTCTGGAGTATCTGAGATGATTGCAATCATGCGAACAATGATTGCTTCGTCAATCTTCTCAAGAAGGTCGTAATGTTTAGTGCCCTCCTCTTTCGAGAGCACATTAAACCAGAAAAACTGAAGTGCTTGATAAGCCGCAATAGCTTCATCACGATTCATTGAATTTATTTTCAAGAAAAAACCATGCAGATCAGCAAAAAAATTCCGATCCTTACTGGTGCGGATCTTTTCAATTGATTCTAAGAATTGATTCATTTTTCCTTTCAAAAAACTAACGCTTGGTGCTTTTTAAGCACGTTTAGGTTCAAGCATATTCAAAACTAACCTTTAATATTGTATAATACATATACTAACATGTCAATAATTATATCAGATTTTTAAAAAACAAAGGCCGAATCCGGAACCGGACTCGACCTTATTTGTTTTGTATTTTGGTTTGCATTTTTTTGGTTTTTCGTTTTTAGCTTAGTGTTCATTCGAACTTTTTGCTTTTAACTTTTTCCCTATTTTTCAATGCCATGACCATCATTCTGCTATTACATCTCGTTACTTGCCAAGAACTTCACCATCACCGTTAAGTCCGTTCCTTCCATGACCGGACCCGTAACCATATCTCATGAAGAGATATCCTAGCTCCATCTCTCGACGGACTAGTAGTTTGCGTCTACGTTTAGCTCGCCAGCTTTCTTTCTTAGGTTTGTCTAACATATCTGATTTCTCAACCTCCTTCCTAAGTCAGCTCCACCTCGTCTAAACATACACTTGCGATGTAATAAACTTGATAAGAACTTCCCTAAGCAACACAATACAATAAATACAGAAAAAATCAACCTTAAACACCGCCCCGATTAAACTATAAATTATGATATATTTATTGGCGAAAGAGCATTAAGTACGCCGGCATGTGGGAATCGTAACATGCGTAATAGGAACACCAGGCTAGTCGCTGGTGACAATAAGTGATGTATGAAGTCATCTTAGTCCTAGTTGTCGAATACTGGTCGGAAACAGTTCGTAATCAATGCTCTTACACCCTGCTTCGGCAGGGTGTTTTTATTTTTTTTAGGTGCCTAATGGGAATCGAAGCTTACAGCTTCAGTACACCTTTCGTATTTTCTCGTACCTCGCCTTCACTCGGCACTCGAAAATATACTCAAGTTTTTCGATTCCCATGCGCGAAGCGCACAGGCGCTTCGCTTAGTCACCCACAAGAAAAGCCGAACAAGTCGGCTTTTCTTTACGTGGGTGCCTAATGGGAATCGAACCCATCACGCCGGATCCACAGACCGGAGTTTTACCAATAAACTATAGGCACCATGAAAACTCTACGAAACACACTTTAACACATAATATTGATTTTGAGAATAAACTGAGCCTTTAAAAAATAATCTATTCTGATAGACCTTGCTTAATCAAATCTGCCAAATCAGCAGTAGATTCGTGCTGTCCTGCGGTAAAGAAAGTATCTCTTAACATCTCCATTCCCCTATCTTTATACTTTTCTGTTTTAGTTAATAAAATTCCCACCTTAATATCCGCTTTAATATTAGCTCTGTTAGAAGCGATAAAGCTACCAGGATCTTCTGCTGCTTCTAAATCAGCTTCTGCGTGACACTGATCTATATATTTAGTAAGTGCTTCTATGGCCCACGGTGAATCTATATCACTAGAGTCGAGCATATTTATTAAATACTCTTCTGAAATTCTCTCATTAGATGGACCAAATTCTTGACTCATTGTTTTTTATTTTATTTATAACTCGGCGCTTTCTCCTTAACTTCACTAGTAAAATTAGAATAGCGAGCCAGTGCGTAAAGAAGACTTGAAAGTCTATTTAAAAATGAGAGGGTGTTTTTACTAACAGTAACCTTCCCCTCTTCTGTAACAGCTATCACTCTTCTCTCTGCCTGACGAGCAATGGTTCTAGCAAAATCGAAAGTAGCTGCGAGCTCTGTTCCACCTGAAATGAAAAAAGTTTTAATTGGAGGAAGTTCTTTCTCTATAGAATCTATAATTTTTTCTATATCAGTAATCTTATTTTCTTCTGGACTTTTATTGAATCCTGCAACTTCTGCTTGAACGATAAATAATGTCTCCTGTACTCCGTGAACAATATCTCCGATTTTTAATCCGAGACTTTTCACTTCTAGACCCCTCTCTATAGAACGAATCTTAGCGAGACCTAAGAATGAGTTAATCTCATCTAGAGAACCTAGAGCTTCCGCTACCATGGAACTTTTTGACATTCTCTGGTCACAACCGAAAGTGGTTGTGGTACCGTTATCTCCTTTTCTTGTGTAAAGCATGTTTATTATTTATATAACAAACCTAATATGCATATTATATCAAAAAATTCTTATTTCATAAAGCTTTTCGAGCAATAAAACACAAAAAAATCGTTTGCACGAGCCACGGCCACTCCTATATAATCTGAGCATATGCATAAACTAACATTTGATCCAGGAGAAATTAAAAAAATAGAAGTGGAAGGAATTCCTGTTTATCTTAAGTCTCTACCTTGGGCTAATAATTGGTTGGAAATCAGAGTCGGTATTTTAGCCGGAGCATTACAAGACGAAATTGGTAAAGAAGGTACCGCGCACTTCTTTGAACATCTTCCTTTTGATGGAACAGCTAAATATCCGAGCTTCGAAAAGATGGAGGAAATAAGCAGGACCGTATTCATGGATACTTTGAATGCATATACAAATATGTCCGGAACTTGTTTTACAGGAAAAGTTACAGAGAGAAACATCGAGAAAGGTTTTGATGTTCTAAGAGAGATGATGTTCTTCCCTATTTTAAATGACAAAGAAATAGAGCGTGAAAGAAAAGTAATAATGCAGGAAATATGGAGATCTTTTAATGATCCTAAAAATGAAAAGTTAATAGATGAGATTAACCGCGATATATATAATGGCCTACCTTTTTCAGAACAGGCAGTACCGTTCGGCTGGTCTTTTACTCTTAGCAAGATAACGAAAGAAGATATTTTAAATTTCCACAAAAAGAACTACCATAAAAACAACTTGGTATTTGCTATTGTCGGCGACATAAAAGACGAAGAAAAAATTAAGAATTCAGTAAAAACATTCTTGAAAGATTTACCTTCTGGAGAGATGGTTACAAACCTAGAAAAAGTATTATCTGTCCCAGACCCTAGAAAACAGAAAATTGAAATTTCTGAACAAGAATATTTTGGAACTTTAGAAGAAGCAAAAAGCAATAAAACATATATTCAAGTCACCAAGCTCTTACCACATGTTAATGACGAGGAGGATGCAAAAAGAATGATATTTAAAGGACTGCTTAGAAGAATGCTCTACAATGAAATTAGAGGAAAAATCGGTGACACCTACTCTCCTAGCGTAAACGTGCTTAATAGACAATCAATATCATATTTAAGAATAACCTTATCAGTTAAGCCAGAAATAAAGGAACAAGTAGTTTCTATTATTAAAGATTGTATAGAAAGAATTAAGAACGCTGATAAATCTATCCTAAATTTATTCGATGAAGGAAAAGAAGCCTTGATAGATTATCTAAAAACCATGGAGTTTAATGGCGATTCTATTTCTGATGCGATTATAGAAAGTGCTTTTAAAAGAGATCCATTAAATACTCTAGAAGAAGAAATAACAAACATAGAGAAAGTAAGTTTCGAATCAATAGCAGAATTCGCTAAAAAAGAATTAGATTTAGAAAAGTTCCACTGGTATATTAAAAACCCTTAGATTACAAAGAACGGAATACAAAAGGCCTCTTTTCAAGAAACTTACAATCGTTTCTAGAAAAGAGGCCTTTTGTATTTTGTGCGCAGAAGAGGACTTGAACCTCCATGCCCGAATGGGCGCTACCACCTCAAGGTAGTGCGTCTGCCGTTTCGCCACCTGCGCATGGCTAAACTATATCCGAACATAATGTTATTTTCAAATTAAAACCCCCACATATGTGTGAGGGTTTTAATTTATTAAACTAATTAATATTATCTAACAACTGGCTTATTAACTGGATACTTATCTTTATCAATTATTCTTTCAAAACAGACTCTTCCAGCATCATGTGTCCAATTATTACCATTCTCACCTCCATAGTATCCTACATCTGCATACTTCATTGAAGGATAGCTATTTCCGTAATAATCCCCTCTTCCAGCAGTGTCCTGTGTCTTTAGAGCAAACTTAGCACACAATTCAAAAGAAGGATTACCATTCACTCCGTCGTTTTTTACATTGTAAATATAATCTGTCTTATTCTCTGGATCGGTTGGAATACTAGAATAAGAAAGAGGATCATTTAACTCTTTAAGAGAAGCAGGTAACTTTCCTTTCTGTTGCCAAGACTGAACTACTTGCCACTGAATAGTAGAAAGATCATTTGTTCTCTGATTATCAAATCTAATATTTCTCTGTTTTCCAGGAGTACCTACAGTTATAAAACCAAGAACAACAGCTACTAATACCAATACTATTCCGGAAACAGCTGAAGACTTTCTAGCTATATTAGCTAATTTAAAACTACTGTTTATAGAGAAGAAATAGTATTTAAATATAACAGCAGAAACTACTATTGAAGTTAATATTTTAAAACCAAATCTAGCAGTTAATTCTCCGTTTAGATATGTATAGATAACACTGATAAAAGTACCGATTATTGTAGCACCTGTAAGAAATAGAGTTAGATATATTCCCCATCTATTAATCCAAATCTCTTTTCTTGTAGGATCTTTAACCTCCCCCTTAACAATAACCCACTGCAAAATATATAAAACAGGAATCAAGACAACAAGCATTGAAATAGGCCAAGCTACCTGATTTGAATAATAGTATCCTGCCAATGCATCTGGATAATAATAATTAATAACACTAAAAAATAGATCTAATAGTGAAAATACCGAAGTATATAAAACTATTATTACTCCTAGATGTAAAAAGAAATCTTTAGGAGTTGTTTTTGATGTTGGATTCATAATATAAAATTATACCACACACATAAAAAACAAAACCCCATCTCTGGGGTTTTGTTTTAAAGTTAATTTTTAGATAAATTATTTCTTTTCTTCTGCTGCTACTTCTGCTACTGGAGCTTCTGTAACTTCTGCTATTACTTCTGGAGCCTGCATTGTCTTTCTCATCTGCTTTCTGATTTCCTTAACAGCCTTTGCTCTTACGTAATACATCTTAGCTCTTCTAACCTTAGATCTTCTTACGAATTCAATAGAATCGATCATTGGAGAATATAGAGGGAAAATTTTCTCTACACCTACACCATCGATAACTTTTCTAACTGTAAAAGTAGAACCAGCTGTAGAACCATGTTTTGCAGCGATTACTAGACCTTCGAAAGCTTGAAGACGGAATTTATCCTTTTCTTTAATTTTCTGCCAAACGCGAACATTATCACCTGCTTTAATAGCAAGTTTTTTGCGCTCAGCTATGTTTACTGGAGTAATTATTACCTTTTCCATGATGGCAGATAATTTAACACAATCGGCTGATTTAAGCAAGCTTTTCAAGCTCTTTTAAACCATTTTTAAAATCTTCTGGTAGTGGAGCGACTACTTTTATCCTTTCCCCATCAGCATTATCAAACCAAATTTCAGACGCATGTAGAGCTGTACGGGTAAAACCTAGTGCCTGTGGCTTTCCTTCAGCGTAGAGCGAATCTGAGACCACTGGGTGGCTTATAGATTTAAGATGAACTCTGATTTGATGTGTTCTTCCTGTCTTTGGAATAACTTCTAAATATGTAAAACCGGTAGGATTTATTCCACCTCTTTTAACTACATAATAATGAGTTACAGCTTCTCTCTCTATCCCTCTCTTTATTCTTTCTGCAGACCACATTCTAAAATCTGATTTACTACGAGCTATCGGCTTATCTACTCTTCCCTCATTATCTGTAATCACGCCGTATACGAAAGCATTGTATTTCTTAATTGTAGTTCTATCCTGAAATTGTTTCTTAAGTTTTCTATGTCCTCTAACTGTTTTAGCAATTAAAAGCACACCCGAGGTTTCCCTGTCTAATCTATGAACTATTCCTGGACGCTCTATATCTTCTCCGTCTTCTATCTCAATATTCTCTCCTACCCCCTTAATTTCAGGGTAATTCTTCAATATCCAATCAGTAAGAATAGGCACATTCTCATTTCTAGTGTCATTTCTACCATCTGGATGCACCATCATACCCGCTGGCTTATTAATCGCCAGATAGTTTTCGTCTTCGAACAATATTTCTATTCCGTCTTTAATCATCACGGTCATTCTGTCAGATATTGAAAAAAATCGCAACTTAGTATAAAGTGGTATGTACGTTCGACAAAAGCGCGCTTAGCTCAGTTGGTAGAGCAACCCGTTTACACCGGGTAGGTCCAAGGTTCGAGTCCTTGAGCGCGCACACAAAACAAAAAGCCTCTTTTCTAGAAACGATTGTAAGTTTCTTGAAAAGAGGCTTTTTGTTTTGTTATAAACAGACTATTTTAAATTATGTTTTGACTCACTTTTCTTATTTTTATATTTAGAAATGATTCTTTCAGAAACCAAATTAAAAGACTTTTCAGTGTCGATGCCGAGCTGGTTTGCAAGTCTACATAAAGCAAAAAATAAGTCTCCTATACCATCTTCAAATACATCTTTATTCTTTTTGATGTAGTCTTTCATCTCCTTAGAAGTTTTATATCTCAGATGTTTTGACATCTCGATTAACTCCTCGTGCAAGTGATCAAATTTATCAATATTTGGTTCGTCAGACCACTTATTACTTTTTGCAAAGTTTTTAACAAGTTTTTGTGCGTCTGATATTTTAACTGTTTTTTTCATAAAATTTATTAACAAAATCTATAAAACCTTTTACTAAATCCTGAGGTGTACTAAAAACTACTAGTTTATAATGTTCGTGAGATACTCCCTTAAGTAACTTAGAAACATTGTTTAGATTAACTACCCCTACCACAGTAGGAATCCTGCGTAGTTCAGTCGTATAACAGATCTCGTATCCGAGTCCAGTTCCTGGATAGTCACCTAGTGCAAGCATGCCATCTGCATTTTTTAAACACTCTATATCATAACTGTACACTTCTTTAGAATCAGGATTTTCTTTGATGGCGGACAAAAAATCCATAACAGCATATCCTTTTTCTTTAAGTTCTATTTTTACATCATTAAGCAAAGAGGTAAAGGCGATTTTTTGTTCAGCTGGAACATGTGTAAGCGCACATGCAACATAGATTTTTAGAGGAGTTTTCATATATAAAATCTATCCTAAACTACAACCCCAGATTACGCAATGATGAAACCAAAATAAGATATTTTAAATAGCTTTTGCTTATTGAGTAATTAATTCAATATGATATATTCAAAGTACTACTTCCCTTGAGTAAGGAACAGAAGTAGTCGTAGTTACTCAATCACCTGTGTTTTAGACGAAAAAATGAAGATCTCCAAAGTAGTGGCAAGCGAAAGGAAGTAATTGCGGATCCACAATGCCGCAACGAAAACAAAAGATCTAATTTCCCCAGAGGCGGGAAACTAATCAACGTCAAAAAACTATATCTTAAAGATGACAGGTGGTTTTTTATTTATATACCAATGATGAGAATCGATCGCGGGTTCTTTTTGCTTCACTCGGAGCGAGACTGCGATCAGACTTTCGATTCCTGCCGGGCAAATAAAAAAGCGACTTTCGTCGCTTTTTTATTTATGTGCCCCCGGCAGGAATCGAACCCACATCAATGCCTTAGAAGAGCACTGCTCTATCCATTGAGCTACGAGGGCATATTGGCACAGGAATAAATCATAAATCATTTAGACTGTTTTGTAAAGTTCAGAGAAAACTTAGGGGCCTGTATAACACTTAAGTCTAAAGAGAAGGATCCGGTATCTTAGAATTCTTACCAGAAACAACATCAGTATATATCTGATTTTTAATAACCTGCCTAGATAACACATCATCCATCCCCTTCTTATTTAGAGAGACATTATCTACTTGAACACTCTCAACACTTATTCTATCTTCTGACACAGAATTAAATAAACTTACAGAATAAATAATACAAGGAATTAAAATTAAAATGCAGGCATTAACTAAAATTATCCAATCTAAATCTGGATTTAGTCCAATATCAGAAAGGTTTATTTTTCTTGAGCTTCCTATTTTTTGTACAGAAAAATGTAATTTCATAAATTATTTGCTTTTAGTTAGCACAGAGAAACTAATACCAGCACGCCACATCTGAACTTCATTTGGTTTAATTATTTCTGATCCAGTCTTATTGAATTGAACATTATTTAAAACAATCTTATAAGGAAGACTCTCTAGAGTTAAAACGAATCTGGTAACCTTATCCCAAGAACCAATAATATTTACATTGAAATCTAATTGTCCGACCAAAGCCTGCTGTTCATCTTTTTTAGTATTATCAGAAAGATTACCTATATCTAGCTTTACCCCTACTAGGTCTGCCGTCTTTTCGATCTGCTCAATAAATTTAACAGTGTCGTTATAATCAACAAAAGACTGGTCAATTTTCTCTCTATCTCCCTTTGAACTTAAACTCAAATTCTTAACACCTTTATAGTATTCAGACATTTTCTGCTTAGAAATCACATTGGTTATATTCGTATCAGCCTCAACTTTCATTGAAGAAACCCTGTCTAAAAGAATGTAATTAAGAAATATAGATACTCCGAAGATACCTATTGATAAGACCAGTATTAATATGTATTTATTATTATTCATATTAGTAGTTTGTCTTTATTGTAAAAGAGAAGTTAATATTAGAGCTCTTAACAAAACCAGAAATGGGAACTGCTGGATCTCCGAACCTAGAATCAGCCTTCAATTTCTTAACAAAAGAATCTAAATCCTCTCTACTAGGAGCTAGAGCATCTCCAGAAATCACTATCTTTCCATCTGTGTCTCTTTTAGCAGAGACAGACTTAATCACAATATTTTTCTTAAGAAGAATTAGATCCTTAATTGGTGCTGTTATAGAAATATCTTCCTTAACATTCAATTTATCTATTAATTCATTCGCATTTTTAATCTCAGAAATATACTTCTCCTCTTCTTCCCCAAGATTGTCTTTATCAGATTGTTTAAGTCTATTTTTTGCTTCATCCACCTTAACACTGCCATAAAAATAAGCTGGTAAATTAGAGAAAAAGAAAATTAGAGAAACAGCAGTAAGAGCAAAAAAACAAAGTGATACAAGCCTTAATCTGTATTGCGAAGTAATTATTTTCTTTTGTTGTTCTGGAATAAATGAAAACATATATTTTATCTTCCTTTAATAGCTAAACCTATAGCTGTCGCAAACTTTAAAGATTCTTCCCTATTTATTTCTGGAGCCTGATGAGCGGTATCACAAATATTTACCCAGACATTCGCTACCTCTACAGTGGGTTTAGATACTTTTCTAAGTTTATCTACGAATTCACGATTATCAGCATTTCTACCACAAATAATTATAGTATCTATTTCCTTTGCTGGCTCTTTGCTATACCAATAAGATTCCACCATTTCAATCTCTCTAAACAAATAAGCTAGAGTATCTGGTTTTCCATCTATCATAAAGTTATCTGGAATTTCTTTATCTACTAAATTAATAGTAGAAGTGTATCGAACTATTCCGTCTGAAACTAAAAATAGTCCGGCTGCGCGTTCGTTATAATCCACCACCACCTTATGACCCTTATCACCTCTATGGACTACTGCTCTAACTAGAGGTCTACCCTCCACTTCCATGGAATGTGTAACGAAACCAGCCTCATTAATTACAGAACTGTAATCTTCTACTATTCTAGAATGCATAGCTGTTACTGATACGAAAACTTTTTCAGAATCCTTACCTCTCGTTTCGATAATATCAAATTCAAATAATGTCTCTGCGGGAGAAATTGGAATATTTTCTTCTAAAATAAATTCAATGTTTCTTTTTATTGTTTTATCATCTCCATTACCCACCTCAGCAGTGAAAAGAAAACTCTTTTCTTCAGGAAGAGATGCGTTTACATAGGGAGTAGGACTAATTTTTCTAAGCTTTTTTAAAGCTTCTACCATTTTTTGTCTATCTAAAATCTGTCCGGAATCCATGACACCCTTAGGGATTGGTACTTCTGCGTATTTACCTAAAACTAAACGTCCCCCCTTCTCTTTTATCTCTGTTAAAAACAAAGCTTCGTCGGTAATATCTAAACCGACCCAACTAATTTTCAGAAAATGTGGTGGAGGAAAAATTTTAGTTAGTGTATCTACGAGCATTGTAAATTAATTATACACTACTTTACTGCTCTTTTTTCTTTGATTATGTGGAATATTGGAGGGAGTATCGAAAGCAATATAATTAGCGCGATTATCGGTAATAAATATTTATCAATATCCGGAATCATTCTACCGAGTGTAAATCCAGCCATTGTCACACCCACAATCCATATAAAACCACCGACAATATTGTATCTTAAGAAGACACTATAATTCATTTTTCCTATACCAGCTAAAATCGGTGCGAAAGTTCTGACCACAGGCACGAATCTGGCTAATATTATGGTCTTTTTACCATGTTTATCATAAAACTTCTGAGCTTGTTCTACGCGTTTTTTACTAAAAAATAATGATTCTTCTTTAGTGAAAAATTTCTGTCCCATCTTCCTACCGAAAGCATATCCAGTCGAATCTCCTAAAACAGCAGCGACAAAACCTACTATTAGCAAAACAGTTAAATCCAAATAACCCTTAGAAGCAAAAAGTCCGGCTGTGAACAAAAGAGAATCCCCGGGTAAGAAAAAACCAATAAGTAATCCAGACTCTGCAAAAATAGCAACTATAACCCCTACCAGACCGAGAGATGAAATAATAAATTTTGGATCAAGTAAATCTGTAAGGTTCATAAAGTTCTTTATCTATATTTTGTTTATTTTTTACTAAACTTTATTTAGCCTTAGTTCCTGCTGGAATATTAGAAGGTTCAAGTAAAGAAAAGGCACCCTCTGGAGTAGATACAGCCAGAATCATTCCGTTACTCTCTAGCCCTCTAATAGTACGAGGCTCTAGGTTAGTGACGAACATGCATGTTTTACCTACAAGCACTAGAGGATCAGGATAATATAGAGAAATTCCAGAAACTATCTGACGAGGAGCAGGAACTGTGCTTTTCTCCCCTGTTTCAGAAATCACCTCTTTAGTTTCATTAAAATCCACCACCAATCTAAGTAGCTTATCTGCATTAAGAACCTTTTCAGCACTCAATATTTTACCGGCTGTAATTTCTACTTTAGAAAATTCGTCGTAATTAATCATATTTATTTTATTTATTCTTTATATATTAAATTTAAATTTAAATTTATTTCTTACCATTGTGATTATTAACTGTATCCATATAACTCTGAAGAATAATCGCGGCGGCGGAAGCATCAAGCATATGATTCTTTCCCTGCAATCTTTCAGCTTGCATACTAGTTAGAAATTCTGGATGAAAAACTGTTTTTAATTTTAAATCATTTTCGAGTTTAGCCTTAAAGTCTTTAACTTGTCCCATTATCTTATTCTCTTTTCCTGAATAATCGCGAGATTCACCAATAACTACAAGTTCAATATCATGATCAGAACAAAGCTCTCCTACTCTACTAACTAAACTCTTATTATTTTCAAAAACCTCGAAAGGAAAAGCTATAGTCTTAGCCTCATCTGAAAAAGCGAGCCCCACCCTCTTCTCTCCGAAATCTATACCTAAATATTTCATATATTTCTATTATAACCGTAATGCTATCTAAAGGCTAAACCCCTAAAACCACGCCGTTCTAAAATCTAGCTTAACTCTTCCATTTTAAATAAAATATGATAATATAACTTTCCATAAGATATGGAGGAGTGCCAGAGTGGTCTAATGGAACAGTCTTGAAAACTGTCGCCTTCGCAAGGGGGCCGTGAGTTCGAATCTCACCTCCTCCGCCAAATTAAAAACAACTGACTTCTGTCAGTTGTTTTTAATTTCGGAGAATAGGTATGATGAGAAAGGCGGAGGTATATTGCGAGCAGAAGCGAGCAATACCGAGCCGGGACCGCGGAAATTTTCAAGCGGCAGCGAGAAAATTATCCGTGGTCGAATCTCACCACCAAACCCTAGACTTCCTCCCCATTAAGCGCGACAATACACTAATGAAAAAAGCCACCATAACCTTCTGTGTGAAAGACGACCAGGTCTTACTAGCCATGAAAAAAATCAGCTTCGGATCAGGAAAGCTTAATGGTTATGGAGGAAAAATCGAACTAAACGAAACTCCAGTAAACGCAGCAGTCCGTGAATTAAGAGAAGAATCTGGACTCATCGCTGACCCTAAAGACTTAAGACAAGTAGCTCTAATTAATTTTTATTTTGCTGGAGAAGCTATTTTTGAATGCTATATTTTTATAACAAATAAATGGACTGGTGAAGCAATAGAAACTGAAGAGATGTCACTACCAAAATATTATCCAATCTCTAATCTCCCCTTCGACCAAATGTGGGCTGCTGATACAAAGTGGATTCCTCTGATCTTAAATGGCGAAACAATAGCCGCTGATATAGACTTCAGTAAGGATGGAAAAGTCGTAAATAGGTTTGAATATAAGGCTAAAATCTTCTAATTTTATCCCTATAAATAAAGCACTTTATATAGTATCATTGATATAAATTAAATTCATATCAAATCGATGACTAAAAACATTGTGTACTGTTTTATAGCCGTGCTAGCAATACTAACTATTTCCAAAGCTAATATTGCGATGGCTTATGACACAGTCATGCCTCCTTGTTATGTATATAATTCATCCCTATATACTAGTGGTACACAAAACATAACTCTTTTCTTAAAAGACGGAACTACAAAATCTGCAACAATAGCAAATCAGTCTACTCCCACAATATTAAGTAAAATCGGTTTTACAGCTAATAAAACATATTCCAATGGACAGACAACTACATGTGCTACAGAAGCTTGGTGGTCATATTATCCAAACTACTGGTTAGCCAACACATGGATAAATAAAGAAATAACTCTATCAAACAATACAAGCGTTACATTTGATGGCTTCCCTGTCTGGATTAAAGATATAGTTAACGAAATACCAACAAACAGTTACAGCACAGACGGATATGGTTCTTACTGGTTCGACATTGACCCTTTTGTATATAACGGAATCGGAGATTTAAAAAATATAGCCGATGAAGATGCCGTTATTAAAGATATCGACACCAATAAAAAAATAAACTTCAAACTAGGAAGTTCTGTTTCATATGATGTATCTAATTACACAGTAGATCAATCTGTATGGCCAAATAAAGAATATGACTTAATGTCAGCCCCTGCTACCAACTGTGCCCTACTATCGGGAAACGCATCTAGTGATTCAATCAAAGTGGTATTCATGAGAAATGATGACACCGACGGAGTTTCTGATTTCCTAGACCAGGCATTAAAAATGAGAGACGGTATGGTCTCGAGAGTAGAAAATCCAGCTATATATACTTTTTACGCAGACTTAAAAAAGTGGCCAAAATCTAGTTCGATAAGTTCAAGCTGTGGAACTGCTAATCAGTATATTTATATACCAAATGAAACTTATGTAATCACAGTTGCTGGTGGAATAACAAAGACAGTAAATGATCCAATATTCTCTTGGGTTGATGCGAATATTACTAAGCCAAACGGTTTCGATCCTACAATAAGAATTCCTTCTTGGGGACACAGCGTGGCTCACAATACAAATCTTCTTCGTAAATATATTGAGTTAGGATTAGCTAGTGGTAAAAAAGTATTAGTCTTAGGTCATTCTATGGGTTCCCTAATCGCATACAATGTAATTACTAAAGAATATCAGGGTCAACCAGTAGTTGGAGTATATATTGATCCACCATACGCAGAAGATATATACAATGTAGTATTTTCAAGAATGATACCTGGAGTTTCTACATTATTTAACAATGCATTAGCTGGAGGTATAGCTACTGACCCTGGATCAGAAATATGGACTCAAGGTAGAGGTCTAGTAAAAATGTGGACTCATGACCCATTCGGTCACGCTACATGGGACTCTACGATCATAGCCAACCTTCAACATCTAGCTAATTTCGTAAACGGACCTAGACTAATTGCTTTAAATAATTCCACAATATCCCCTACTATACCAAGTGCACAAACAGCAATGGTAGACGCTCCTATTATTAAAAATTATTCTGCTGACTATGTAGACGGAGGAACTCTTGCGCCGGGTAAAAATCTAAAAATATATGCCGACAATCTAAGTCAGTATGGTAATAATATCTACATAGAAAATAAAATAGACCCTTCTATATCGTATTCTTTCTACGGACTACTACCTACTGATAATTACCTAAACATCACGCTTCCAGATATGCCGGATATAACCACAGAAACAGAACCAGGAGATTACTATGTTTACATAAGCGGACGTGATAGCGAATTTTCAACACCAATCACAATTACAATAGATAGCGAGACCACTATTCCAGCTCCTACTATTTCAACAATATCAGGTACAACAGTACAAGGTGGTACAGTTACAGTGACAGGATCTGGATTTAATATTGGTAAAAATAACGTACGATTAGTAGTAGCCAACCCATCTGGAACAGTGAACAGTTTCAGTCATCAAGTAGCGAACGCGCTAAGTGCATTTTGGGAAATGACAAAATCATTCTTCACCACCTCAAAAGCTCATAGCCAGACAGCATCAGTAGTACCTTACTATGTCACAACAGCAGATTCTATAGACGGAAGATCTATAACATTTTCAATTCCTAATGACATAGCTCCAGGAAAATATACTGTTCAAGTTTCTCAACCAAATGGAACATGGAGTGACGGATCTGTTATATCAATAGAAAAATCTTCATCTGGAAATACAGGAAGTGGTAGCGGAACAGTCATAGATGCTTCAACACCTACAATGATATATAGATGTGACAGTACTTATGGATATTCTTTCAGAGACGAGAACCCAAACAAGGCTAACAACTACTCATTATTTAAAGATAAATATCTTTGTTACAAAGCGAATGGTCAATCTGAAAACCCCCTTGAAGTAGGTTTAATATGTACAGATAACGGATACACCCTATATAGAAATAACAAAACTTGTTTATCAACAAAAACAGGTATAGATATACCTGTAACAGGAGCTAAAGCAACATATACATGTTCTTTAAATTGGTCGAAAACAGCTGTTCCAAACTTCTGTGTTAATTACTTAGGAAAGTGGGACTATGCCAATGAAACTCTATCCTGTCCTATTGGATACAACCTACAAAACAACAAGTGTTATATAAATAACATTAAAGGTCTAACAGCAAAATCAACAGAACTAGGAAAAGTATCCATCAGCTGGGATAAAAATATAATTCTTTTTGCAAAGTCATTTGTCATAGAAAGAGCAATATCTTCAACTAGCCCATTTTCATCTATTGCAACAATAAACGCTTCTTCAACAAGCTATATTGATATCAATCTTCCATATGACACTTCGTATGCATACAGAGCAAAAGTAATCAGAACAAACGATCAATATTCTTCATCTTCAAATATCGCGAGCGTAACAGTAAAAGGATACTCTGCACCTGTAGTATCAAAAGGATCCACAGCAATAACCGCAACATCAATTCCTATAATCATTAAAAGCACCGAAAAAGTTCCTTACTTTAATGTGTACACCTCATCATCTACAACCCTAGTAGCCAAAGCTACATCAACACTAACAATTAGTAATCTAAGCCCAACTACAAAATACTGCTTCGTAGCATCAGGATATGTAAATGATAATTACTCAACAAAACTATCAGCACCATATTGTGCAACAACCCTATCTCCTATTGCGCCCGTATCTCTATCAATCGCAAGCAATAGTAGCGGTAAAATAAAACTGGCTTGGAGTAATAATAACGCAAAAAGTTTCAATTATATTTCTATAGAAAGAAGTATTGGAACAACAACTAACTTCTCAGAAATAGGAAACTCAACATCAACATACTATATAGATTCAACAGTTAGTCCAAAAACAAATTACTACTATAGAGTAAGAATTTCATATCCTTTTGGTTTTAGTGCATATTCAAATATCAAGCCAGTAACAACAGGAAGCTGGACTGTAACAACTAATACTGCTACAACATCAACAGTTGTATCTAAATTAGTAACCAAAACAGCAACATCAACAGACAGTACTCAAACTAATACGATCAATGAATCGAAAACATCAGTAACCACAGAAAACAACATAACAGTAACGCCTACCCCAACTCCTACTTCTACTCCTGTTCCAACATCAACCCCTACTCCAACCCCTACACCTACAACAAGCTCAACAATAATTAAAAAAGCCACAATAAGCGGCTATACATGTCCCATTGGTTATACATATAACACCGTATCCAAAACATGTAAAACAAATAGCACTCGTACAAACACTGAGAGCACAAACCACGCAACACCCACACAAGCGCCAACAATAGTAAGCCCTATTCCTATATACTCTTGTCCTTCTGGATACACACTAAATACAGTTACAGCAACCTGTAGTAAGCATTAATTTTTAAGGTATTTTTCTCCGTACTTCCTCATAACATCCACCACCCCAGCGAGATGTTTACCTTTCTCTGTCATTTTATATTCTACTTTTGGTGGCATGCCTCCAAAATCGTTTCTGTTAATTAAACCTTCTTCTTCCATAACCTTCAGTTTATTAGAAAGAGTTCTAGAACTGATTCCATCTAACCCACTAAGCAAATCACCAAAACGCTTTGATCCACCAAGCAGATCTCTGACAATCAAAATAATCCAGGTATCACCAATAAGTGATGCTACCCTGGCAATTGGACATGGAGCACAGAGCTTTTTGTATGTCTTTTCGCTTCTTAACATAATTGATTATAAGATAACATATATCTCAATACTTTACAAAGTAAAGTAAATAGAGGTATACTTACTCCATTGTTAATAATTAATTTTTATAAATATGCAAAAAATCATAGAATCTCTTAACTGGAGATACGCCACAAAGAAATACGATTCATCAAAGAAGGTTTCTAAAGAAAATCTAGAAACCATTTTAGAATCTGCTCGCCTATCAGCTACGTCTTACGGATTACAACCTTTTAGAATGTTAGTAATCGAGGATCCTAAAGTAAGAGCAAAATTATCAGAACCAGCATATGGTCAGCCACAGATAACAGATGCCTCTAATCTAGTAGTGTTCGCAATCAGAAAGGATATCGATGCGAAGTATATAGAAAACTTTGTAAAAACAGTAGCTGAAACAAGAGGAATTCCAGTAGAATCTCTAGCTGGATATTCAGATATGATGAAAGGATCATTACTTGGTCTTACACCAGAACAGAGAGACGCTTGGTCTGCTAAACAGGCATATATAGCTTTAGGCACTGCCCTATTAACCGCTGCTGACCTTAAAATAGACGCAACACCTATGGAAGGATTCGATCCAGCAAAAGTAGATGAGGTTTTAGGATTAAAAGAAAAAAATCTTGGCTCAGTGGTTATCCTAGCTCTAGGATACAGATCTACAGAAGACGCTACAGCTAACTATAAAAAAGTTAGATTTAGCAAAGAAGAGATGATTCAGACAATCTAAACAGTCACAAAATAAAGACAGATAAAAACACTGGGAACTTCGCTTCTCAGTGTTTTTAGATATCAACGTCCTAAACCTGACATACATTGATAGTGTGTTAAAATATTAGATATGAATCCACATATTGAATGGGAAACACTAGAACTACACCCTGGTCCAAAAAACAACGACTGGTTCTGGGCCCTTGGAATTATTGCTGGAACAATAGCAATTCTCGCTTTTGTTTTTAATAATATTATTTTCGGAATTTTCGTAATAATAGCCGCTTTTAGTTTGGGTTTAATGATTAACGCTAGACCAAAAGCTCAATATTTAGCAATCACAAAAGAAGGAATGGTGGTGGAAGATAGACTCTATGCCTATGACAATCTAAGTCACTTTTATATAGAAGATTTCAGAGATGTTGAAAATGCACACCCCCTACTCCGTTCAAAGATATTAATCAGAACAAAATCAATAATGTATCCGGTACTCTACATTCCAATCCACGAAGAAATAGAATTAGAAAAGATCAGAAGCCTACTAAGTAAACATATTCCAGAAAAAAAGATCAGCGAACCACTATTAGTTAAACTATTTAAGAGATACATACTGTCATAAACTAAAAGCCCTTAACAAAAGGGCTTTTTTCTGTTATGGTTATGTGCATTCGCACCCATCGTTCAATGGATAGGACAAAAGTTTGCGGAACTTTAAATCTAGGTTCGATTCCTAGTGGGTGCACCCGATAAAACAAAAAACACGCGCAAGCGTGTTTTTTGTTTTGTACATACTCAATCTAGGAATCGAAAGCCGGACTGAAGTCTCGATGTGAACGTAGTGAACAAGAGACGAGGGAGGCGGGGTCGCAGGGCTTTTTGCGGAGCAAAAAGAACCTGTGACCGATTCTCAAAAAAAACAAAACCCCAGTTAATTGGGGTTTTGTTTTTAAAATTTATTTAAAAGATTACTTACTCTTCTTTATTAGAGCAGCTAATCTAGACTTCTTTCTTGAAGCATTTCCTGCCTTAATGAAATTTGTCTTAACAGCCTTGTCGAATGCTTTCTGAACTGTTGGGAAAAAAGCTTCAGCTTCTTTAACCTTCTTTTCAGATAGAAGTTTCTTTAGCTTCTTTTCTGCATTATCAATAGCCTTCTTTCTAGCAAGGTTAAACTCTTTCTTGCGTAAAGATGCTCTTAGGGCTTTCTTTGCTGATGATGTAATTGGCATATGTTTAAGTTATGACAGATTAACATGATATTTAGAAAAGCACAAGCCAAAAGCACAAAATAACCTAGTCCTATCATATTAGATTAACTAAAATGCCCGAATTATGTTCATTTATTCATAAAGTGCTAAAATAACCATATGATTTCATACATAGAAGGAAAAGTTATCCGACAAGACGAAAAGAGCCTAGTGGTATTATCTGGTGGCATTGGTTATAAGGTATTCACCACAAATGACACAATTATGTCTAACCCCGAGGGTAAATCTGTTTCTTTCTGGACTCACTTTGTGGTTAGAGAAGATACTCAGGATTTATATGGATTCTCTACTCAGGCTGATTTAGATACTTTCTCTATACTTTTAAATGTCTCTGGTATTGGACCTCGTACCGCTCTTAATATATTATCCCTCGCCTCTCGTGAACTTATTGAACAGGCTATTATCACAGGTGAATCTGGACCTCTAGTAAAAATTGCTGGTGTTAGTAAGAAAAATGCGGAAAAAATTGTAATAGAACTTAAGGGTAAAGTTATTGGTGATGCTAAAAATAGAGGTGGTAATTTCGACAGTGCGGACGGCGACGTTATCGAGGCACTTAAATCTCTCGGCTACTCTCCTAATCAGGCACGTGATGCGTTGAAAGAAATTCCGAAGACTATTAAAGGCGCGAACGCTCGTATAAAAGAAGCTCTGAAATTCTTAGGAAAATAATCCCGATAAATTTTAATAAAAAAATAGGGCCCCGAGTTCTGCAACTCGTGGGCCTTATTTGCGAAACCGCTGACGCCGACTAATCGACGTCTAGAGAAAAACCCAGCCGGAAATAGGCGGTATTTGGATCCACGACCACTTTAATAAAGATGTGATTGTCCGGTTCGTCACCAGCACCAATAACCAAACCCTCTTCGACGAAAAAACCATCTCCCTTAACCACTTCTGAGCCTGTTAAAACATGTATCATTTTGTATCCGGCAAGAATTACATAACTTGTAGCGAGCGCCAGTGCCCAACCACGCTCCTTACTCCCCCTGAAACGACAAGACAACATAGTTTCTTCGTTTTGATGCACATCCTTGTTGTCTTTTAACCCCGAAGGATTGATGATTTCTACTTTACCGGCTTTTTCACGGATCAAAAAATCAAAAAGTGTTAAATCCTTAGTTGATTTTGCAACTTGCTTTCTTTTCGACATAAATAGAATTTTACTTTGGAGCAGTAGGTGCCGAGATCTGACTAACCGTCTTGTTCTCGACGTTTTGATTACTGCCGGCACGAATAACCGTGCAAATAAGTAAAACAAAAAAGCAGATGACGAATGTAACTACCAAGAAAATAACAACGGCTTTAGTGTTGTCTTCTTTTTTCTCTACAGGAATACTCATAATGTTCAATTGAGTTTTTCTTTAGCTTTAAAAGTTCAATCGTCTCACCAGAGAAGATCTAGATTTTAGAGCCTCTGAAGTTTGATTTTGTTTCGTTTCAAACTATACAACGATATACCGAGATACGTCAATAGATTAAAGCCTTATGATTTAAGCTAAAATTAATCTTATAAACACATAAAATGAATAATTTAATAGAAAATACCCTGCGTTCTACAGAAAAATTGATACCTAAAAAACTCTTCAATTTTTTTAACCCTACATATCACTATCTTATGGCTTTAACTGGGGCTATAATATACCGCTTCCCTTCTAAAAAGATCAGACTCATTGGTGTAACAGGAACAAAAGGTAAAAGTTCTACAGTAGAAATCCTGAGCGCAATACTAGAAGAAGCTGGTTATAAGACAGCTATTACGAATACTATTCGTTTCAAGGTTGGAGACGAGAGCGAAGATAACATGTATAAAATGTCTATGCCTGGACGTTTTACCATGCAGAGATTCCTACGTAAGGCGGTGAATGCAAAATGTGATTTCGCTATAATCGAAATGACCAGCCAAGGTTCTATTACTTTCCGTCATAGGTTTAT
Source organism: uncultured Candidatus Saccharibacteria bacterium (assembly GCA_964450345.1). Classification (GTDB taxonomy): domain Bacteria; phylum Patescibacteriota; class Minisyncoccia; order Phycocordibacterales; family PALSA-1337; genus JAPLZH01. The sequence goes on from CAYVEL010000001.1 coordinate 30,348, forward strand.
GGAAATGAGTGGTCTTATTTTTACAAACATTTCTCCTGAACATATAGAGGCACACGGCTCATATGAGAATTATCGTGAAGCTAAATTAAATATTGCCAGACATATAAGCAGAACAAAGAAGAAAAGTACTACCCTCGTAGTGAACTCCGACGATAAAGAAGCTCCCCTATTTCTAGATGTTAAAGCTGATAAAAAAATAACATTTTCAATTAAAGACGCTTCTCCATATAATTTACTAAAGGAAGGTTCTGACTATAATTATTCAGGTCTTTTCATACATACTCAGTTATCTGGTCTGTTTAATCTATACAATATACTCGCTGCTTCTACTATGGCAGAATCACTAGGTGTTAAAGCAGATATTATTAAGAGAGCTGTAGAAAAGTTTAACGGTATCAGAGGAAGACTAGAGAAAGTTGATGCTGGTCAAGATTTCAATGTAATCGTGGACTATGCCCACACCGCTGATTCTCTAGAAAAAGTTTATCAGGTATACCAGAACACTAGAAAAATTTGTTTGCTTGGAAATACAGGTGGAGGAAGAGATAAATGGAAGAGAAAAGTTATGGCTCAAATAGCAGATAAGTATTGCGACGAGATAATTCTAGCCAATGAAGATCCATATGATGAGGATCCAATGAGTATTCTAAATGATATGAAAAATGCAGTACCAGATGGAGATGCTAAAATCATACTAGATAGAAGAGAGGCTATAAATAAGGCTATAAGCCTCGCCCACACCGGAGACACTGTTATTATCACAGGTAAAGGAACGGACCCATATATCATGGGACCAAATGGAACGAAGACTCCATGGAGCGATGCGAGAGTAGCTAAGGAAGAGTTGGAAAAAGTTTTAAATAAGAAGAACAATTAATCAAAATAATAAAATCCCAGAATTTTCTGGGGTTTTATTATTTTGATTTAAAGATTAATTTGATTTTAAAGTTTTAGTTGAATTCAAACGGCTCTCGAAAAAATTTACCAGACCTGCATAAGTCGAGCTAGCCATATTAGTTATATACTCGTCTCTAGTTTTAGGGTTAAGCATTAATGGTTCATAAATGTACGCATACTCAATAAGCACACCAAGTGAGTCTAAAGTATTATATCTGCCAATCGCTATTAGATCCTGATCTTCTACTACCCCGTCTTTTTCCTGTAAGTGATTACTTGTACTAGCTATTTTAGAAAGCTCTATCATTAAATCCTTACCTAGAGCCACGCTTGCTTCAGAGTTAGAATATTGCTTCTCTGGTACGTATATAACAAAACCTTTAAATTTAGGCTTACCTGCTATCTTAGGATTATCATTAAAATGCACATGTAGAACTAAGTCGTAATTATTCTCACTCGCCCATTTATTTATTCCATAAAGCTTAGTTGCCGAAGCAGATGGTGCTACACCATGAGCAGGACCATCTGTAATTATTTTTACTTTACCAGTTTGAGATAAAGCAATCATTTGAGAATTCATTAACTTTCTCCAAACATTAATCTCATCCCATTTATTAGTAAAATAATTCTGAATCTCTGGAGCCCACTCTTTATCATCACGAGCAAGCTTAACATCAAAATGTCTATCTAAATCAAGATAAGAAAAAAGTCTCTTGGCTAGAACAACGTTTAGTTCTCTTTCCTTCAAACCAGAATATTCTGTACCTCCGAAATTAGGTTCATGTCCTGGAACTATCAATACTTTTATTTTAGGAATCTTCTTAGGGTCTATTGGGAAAATATTTCTATCTACTGTTTTGTACTTAGAGATTAAATCGCTCGTTTTTGGCTTAACAGCAAAGAAAACAGAAGCTAAGTTCCCCCACCCTCCGTCATGTGGTATATTCCTATTTGTAAGGTAAATAGAAAGCAAAAGAGCTATTACAGCAATAACAGTCAGGATCCAGTGCTTTAATTTCATTACTATATTTTATGCCAGAATTACCAGAAGTCCAAACTACAGTTAACGGTCTAAAGAGACTAATAGGAGAAAAAATCTCTGATATTTGGTCTGCTTATAATTCTAAATACTATAAAGGTAAGAAAACGGTTAAAGACCCAGCGTATTTTGAAATCTTTAAAAAATCTGTAATTGGTTCAAAAATTACGAATGTCGAGAGAAGAGCAAAATATATTTTAATAGAACTAGATAGTGACCAGACTATTGTTTGTCATATGAAAATGACTGGCCATTTTCTTTTAGGAAAATATATACGCTCCGATTCAGGCTGGACCGCTATCTCTCCAGCACCGCTCCGCGACCCCTTCAACCGCCATGTCAGGATGATGTTCACTTTTACTAAAAGTAAAAAGTTTCCGAATGATTCCGAAAATTTCGGAGCACAGCTCGCTTTCTGTGACACTAGAAAGTTCGGAAACTTCTTTTTAACTAAAGGCTCCATAGAAGATGCGAAAAATATCATAGAATTTAAGAAAATCGGACCGGAACCACTCGATAAGAGTTTTACATTCGCTAAGTTCTCCGAAGCTTTGGAGGCTAAACCTAAGGGTAAAATAAAACCTACTCTTATGAATCAGGAGGTTATAGCTGGTATTGGAAATATCTATGCCGATGAAATACTATGGCGTGCCGGTGTACACCCAGAATCGACCACAGAGAAGATTAAGTCTGATAAATTAAAACTCATTTTCGAGGCAATGAAAGAAACCCTAGCCCATGGAATCTCTCTAGGCGGAGACTCTATGTCAGACTATAGAAACATCGATGGAGAAAAAGGAGGATTTCAAGAGACTCATAAAGCCTATAGAAAAACCGGAGATAAATGCTCTAAGAAAAATTGTAGCGGTACAATAACCCGCAAAGTCATAGCCACCAGAAGCTCTCACTTCTGTAATGTCCATCAAAAGTTATTTATCTAAACATTCAAAATTCTAAACAGAGCAATTCCGAAAGAGACTGAAACATTTAGCGACTCCTTCTTCCCCTTCATTGGTATTTCAGCGATTATGTCTGAGAGTTTTAACATATCCTTATCTACCCCCTCTACTTCATTTCCGAAAATAATCAGAACTGGACTATCTATTTTTTCTAAATCAATATCTTTATAATCTACAGAATTTTCAGCCTGTTCGATTGCTATAATCTTATATCCTTCCTTCTTTAATTTCTTAATTAATTTAATATTATCCTCCGCCACGGTCCAAGAAACATTATTCTCCGCTCCGAGCGCCACTTTCGCCAAGTCACTTCTCTTTCTATTAAACCTATCTAAAGGAGATGGAGTATATCCAGAAAGGTAAATCTTAGAAATACCAAGAGCGTCAGATGTTCTAAACATTGATCCGACATTGTGCACACTTCTTATATTATGAAGTAGTATTTCTACCGCCTTCTCTGTTTTCTCTATATTTTTCACCCCGTCATAATAGCAGAAATTGAATTTTTAGCCATTTATGGTATGATTTTTCTCACCGTTCGTGAAAAGTGTTATGCGCCCATAGCTCAGGCGGTAGAGCACCTGCCTTTTAAGCAGAGGGTCGCAGGTTCGAGTCCTGCTGGGCGCACCAAACAAAACTAAAAAGGCTGTTTTCTAGAGACTTATAATCGTCTCAAGAAAACAGCCTTTTTAGTTTTTTGGAAAAATCGTTTAAATCTTTAGAATAAAATTCTCAAGCGCCAGACTAAGCTCCACCCCCTCTTTTCTAGACTCATGATAATTCATTAGTAATTCAGTGAGTTTGTTTTTAATGTCTTTTGCTGGCCATTTCTTTAAAGCGTTTTTTGATTTACTAAAGACGAATGGATTAAGTCCTGACTCTCCTGCTGTATTACAGCTTTCAGCTAGAGCCAGGGCTTTAAACTGCCAGAAGATAATTCCAGAAAGCTGTTCTGGTTCACTTCCCCTCTCAAGAGCTTCTCGATAAAGCATCCAAGCGCCAATATTATCTCTATTTAAAATTTTCTCAGTTAAACTAAAAACATTAAACTCATCCTTCTTAGCAGATTTCTCTTTGGATAATTCCTGGGTTTTTTCTGAATGCTTCTCAATTTTTGTTAAATCCTTCGCAGACAAATCTCCTTCTCTAACTATAAATATATTTTTTGATTCAGCGATTTTCTTAAGTTCTGAAGCACCAGATAGATCAGATTCTTTATGGAAAAGCACCCCGTCCAGAAGCACGATAAACTTATTTTCAAAAAGACCCTGCCCTCCCACATATTCATCTATATTTAAACCAGCTAAATTCTCAGCATCAATACGCACAAAAGCGCTATCAGGCTTCTTCAGTCTAAGTGTCTCAATAATTCCGTTAGTCTTCTCGACTATTTTCTCTCTGTCTGTTCCGTAAAATAAATAAATCACCCTTTGATTATATACCCAAAACAAAACACCAGGAACTCTGGTGTTTTGTCATTTATATTGTGTTTTAAAAACTACCCCAACTCTATTTCTTAACCTTCCCTTGATTAGCCACCGCTTCCATAGCCTTCTTAACAGTCTCTTCGTCTCCTATGAAATACTTCTTAATAAAGTTTAAATTATCATCTAGTTCGTAAACCATTGGAATTCCTGTTGGCATATTAAATTCTAGAATATCAGCCTCTGACATATTTTCGATATATTTAACAAGTGAACGAAGACTGTTTCCGTGTGCTGCAACAATAATATTTTTTCCGGCTTCAAGTTCAGGTACTATCTCCTCTTTCCAGTAAGGTAGTGTTCTGGCAAGAGTATCTTTTAATGATTCTGATAGTGGAATTTCTTCTTTCTTTAAATCTTGATATAGAGGATCTTTTCCAGGATACATCTCATCGCTCTCACTTAGCTTTGGTGGTGGTACATCATAACTTCTTCTCCAAATTTTTACTTGATCTTCACCATACTTAACAGCTGTTTCTGCTTTATTTAGACCCTGAAGTGCACCATAGTGTCTCTCATTAAGCTTCCAAGATTTTCTAACTTCAATATTTTTCTCTCCTAATTCTTCGAGAACAATATCAAGAGTATGATTAGCTCTTAAAAGAACTGAAGTAAAAGCTAAATCAAAAGAATAACCGGCATTCTTTAAAGCCTTTCCTGCTTCATGAGCCTCCTTAATTCCTTTTTCTGATAAGTCGACATTCACCCAGCCACAGAATCTATTTTCCTGATTCCAAGCGCTTTCACCGTGTCTAATAAAAACTATTTTTTTCATATTTTTAAAATTAATATTCGAATTATACCTAAAAAAGGCTTTTTAAAACAAGTCCTTTCTACATTTCTCCCCAACTATTCCCTATTTCATATTCTGCTTTACAAACTACCCCTTTAGTTAAATCTTTAGAAACTGTATTTTCCATAATATCTTTAATTTCCTTTGCTATCTTTTCAGCAATATTTTCTTTAACCTCTAAAACTAGTTCGTCGTGCACTTGCATTAGTATCTTTACATCATCACTTAACTTTTCCTTAACTAGATACTCATATATTTTAACCATAGCAAGCTTAACAATATCAGCCTCTGTTCCCTGTATTGGAGCATTAATAGCCATTCTCTCTGACATTGCTCTAATAAAAGGCACTTTGGAATTAATACCTTCGAAATATCTTCTGCGGCCGAATAAAGTTACCGCGTAACCTGTTCTGGCCGTCTCTGCTTTAACTTTTTCTAAATAATTAGCTAGACCGTTAAATGTCTCGAAATAATTATTATAGAATTCCTGCGCCGCTTTTCTGTCTCCCCCAATATTCTGTTTCAAAGCATTAACACCCATTCCATACATCACACCGAAGTTAATAACCTTTGCTTTATTTCTCATCTCTTTGGTAACTTCGCTTGCTGGAATTTTAAATACTCTCGCAGCTACTTCTGTATGAACGTCTCTATCTTCCCTAAAAATCTCTAACATGTTTTCGTCTTCAGAAAGAAAAGCTGCTACTCGAATCTCTATTTGTGAATAATCTAGGGAAACTATTTTAAAACCCTTTTCAGCAATAAACGCATTTCTAATTTTTCTACCCGCTTCGCTCTTAATAGGTATATTCTGTAAATTAGGATTAGAAGACGACATTCTACCAGTAGTAGTTCCTGTCTGTTCAAAATGAGCATGAATTCTGCCATCCAGAGTAACTAGAGTTGGTAATGTGTCTATATATGTATTAACAAGCTTTGATAGCTCTCTGTGATCTAAAATAAGGGAGATTATAGGATGCGAATCCTTCATCTTTTGTAATTCTGATTCTTTTGTAGACTTTGCGCCTGTAGCGGTTTTCTTTACCTTTGTACCACCGAGCATCATCTTATCGAAAAGCACTTCCCCGAGCTGTTTAGGTGAAGCAATATTAAATTCTACTCCAGCCATTTCCCAGATCTTTTTCTCTAGATTTTTAATTTCTGCGTGATATTCCTCTCCGAGTTTTTTTAAATATTCTGTGTCTACCTTAACCCCGTTCTTTTCCATTACTTCTACTACGGGAATGAGAGGAATTTCTATATCTTCATATACCTTAGAAATTCCTCTCGTCTTTATTTCTTCATTAATTACTCTTTCAGCTTCTTTAATATTTTCTGTGGCTGTAATTTTTAAAATATCCTCTGCTGTTGGATTTGTGTAGTTTGAATCCAGAAGCCATGCGCCGATCTGAAGTCTTTTAAAATCAGCTGTTGATATAGCTGAAATATCTACATTAGCAGAAGTAATGCCGTCGGGAGATTCTATTCCTTCAGAATCTTTAGAGGATTTTTTAGCACTTTTCGGAGCAGGTTCTCCTTTTACAAAAGCTTTAACACGATCAATAAGAGAGCGAAATTCTAAGTCTCTGTATAGATTTTCTGTCTCTTCTACATTTACTGCTTCTCTCCAATTTTTTTCTGGAAGAACGAAGTCTATTGGTGCATCTCTTCTTATAGTAGCGAGAACTTTTGAGAACATTGCCTCATCCTCTCCCTTTTCTAGAAGCTCAATTACTCTATCTTTAAAACCAGCGTCTTTAAATTCTTTTCTATTCTTTTTTAATTTTCTATAAATATTATCTAGATCTCCAAACTTTAATATCAAATCAGTAGCGGTCTTTTCACCAATACCAGAAATTCCAATAATATTATCAGAAGTATCTCCGCGTAGACCTTTATAATCCACTAAAAGTTTAGGTTCAAATCCGAAACGCTCTTTCACTCCATCTTCGTCATACAGAGTGGTTTCTTTAATCCCTTTTTTAGGTGTGTAAACCTGAATCCTCTTTCCTTCAATAAGCTGAAGAGTATCCATATCACCCGAAGCAATAATAATATCTACATCAGGATATTTTTCCTTTACCTGTTCAACAATAGTTCCGAGCATATCATCAGCCTCAAATCCGGGCTTATCATATTCGGGAATTCCCCAAGCATGAAAAACATCTCTCGAACGCTTAATCTGAGAAATTAATTCTGGATCAGCTTTCTTTCTGCCCGCTTTGTATTCCTTATACACCTCATGTCTGTGAGTAGGCTGTGGAAGATCGTAACAAGCGACAATATAATCTGGATGAAGCTTATCTATAATATTCATTATCATCAGAGACAGACCATAGAGAGCACCAGTAGCCTCGCCTTTACTTGAGGCAAAATCTGGAAGCGCATGATAAGCACGATGAAGAATCGCGTGAGTATCTAAAAGCACCAGCTTTTTTCTGTTCTGTTCTTTAGCCATAATTAGGCTAAGTATATCAGACTAGTAATTTACTTCCCTCTTGTCTGTTTCCAGATGTTTAAACGTAATTTTATAAGCGTTTTTAGGAATTGATAGAGCCACTTTCTCAGGCCATTCAATAAAAATAATGTTCTTTGAATCTTTAATTAAATCGTTCCATTTCAAAGCTTCCATTTCTGTATCACTGTTTAATCTATAAGCATCAATATGAATCATTCTCTCCCATCTCTCATGATTTAATGAATGAATTCTTTCAATAATAAAAGTCGGACTAATCACTCGTCCTTCTGCTTTTAATTCTTTTGCAATATTCTGAACGAAAGTGGTTTTACCTGCACCCAAATCACCAGAAAGCGCCACCACTAAAGCACCCCTGTCTTCTGTTTTTAAATTATTTTCTAGGAATGTTAAATACTCTGTAGCAAAATCCGCCATTTCTGAAGCGCTATTTATAACTTTCGAAATCATATTTATATACTAAAGGATTATAGACAAAAAGAAAGCCCCGCGAACATGAAGTTCGCGGGGCCCACTATGAAACCAACATTAAACATCAATTCGGATCGTGCAAATATGCGCCGTCCGTTGAGTTGAAACCATCACCGAGCTGCCACCGTTTTTTATACACCACAGGACGTTCATCCACGGATGTATTATTTTCGGTAACTTCTTCAGTGATAGTCGAAGAGTTCGAGCGGGGATCATAAGTCACACTCGTATTTCCATATCCCCCTTTTTCCCTGTAGATGTATCTTCCAGATGAACCATCATAAAAGGTGAAACTGCTTTGAGGAGGCTGAGGGGCCAGTTCGTTCCCACCAAGTTCACGAACCTGTCCAGAAACCACACGAGTCCTTGTGTGGGTGGATGATGAGTAAGAATTTTTATTTTCCTCCACCACCCCATTACCACGAACCACGGGCTCGTAATAATTTCCGCGACCGTCAGAATAACCAACAGTAACGCTCGCACTCGCAGAAACACCACCAGAGAAGCGAGATCCGCCGCTGCCACTCCAAGTGTATGGGGTCGTGCTACTCCAAGAGTAGTTACCACTTCCCCTCGACTCATAGTGATCACCACGACGATGTCCGCGAGGTGCCGGTTGGCTATTGTTTTCGTAAGCATCCGGATTACCCTGCACCACATAAACAATCTGCGGAGGCGGCGCCTGAGGAGGAACCTGCAAAGCTTCACCAGCACTGATCCGGCGAACCGCCTCAGCCCTTCCGTAGTTCCCAGAATTAACCGAAACATTGTTTGACGGAGCTAAAGCAGAAGCAGAATTGGTTTCAGAAACCACCGCCGGCGCAGAATTAGAAACGGGTGCCTGAACGGGTGCTGGAGCTTGTGTAGGCGTAGGTTTTGGAGCCGATACCGGAACAACAGGAGTCTGCATTCCTTCATGTGCCGAAGTCACAGGGACATCGGGACGCGTAGGAGGAGCCACTTGTTTCGTTCCAGTAAACTCCGATGGACGGTTACTAGAAAACTTAACCGCCCGACCACCATCACCAATACAACCAACTAAAGTAATCGAGCAAACGATTACCACTGAATTAATGAATATTGTTTTCATATTTTAAAGACCATTCGTTTCAATCATTTTTGGGTATCTTTTTCTGTTTTCACACACCAACAGGGTGTGTGAACTAACCGTGAATACCCCTTTTCTTATTTACTCATATTATACCATATATATTAAAATAAATCAATAGGTTAAAACCCCTTAAAATAAGGGTAATTTCCACTAATTAACTGCCTATTCTATTCATAGTGTGATAAAATTTAGACATGTTAAATTTCGATGAGGATAAGCATAATAGTAGACTTAAAGATTTAAGAAAAAAGGAAGAGGAAGACCTAGCACAGATAATCGCTTCTAGGCATGGTCTTGGTTATGCTGATCTATCTAGCGTATCTATATCTGGAGACGCTCTAAAAACAGTGGACGAAAAAGATGCAAGAGAGGCAAACATTGCGCCCTTTACCCTAAAAGACAACAGATTAAAAGTAGCTATACTATCCCCCGCTGACGAAAAGACACAGATGGCATTAAAAGAATTAGAGAGAAAAGGTTACATAAACGAATTATACGTCGCATCTACATTAAGCTTAGCTAGAGCTTGGGAAACATATAAAGAATTGAACAGCACACACGCAACATCCGCAGGATCTGTAAGTATTTCAAATGATGAAATCGTTAAAGTTATCGATTCAAAACCTCACATAGAAGACATCCAGAAAAGCATCGCTGAGTTATTAGAAAACAAAAGTGGATACAGAACTTCTAGAATTCTTGAATATATTATCGCTGGAGCATTAGCTACAGAAGCATCAGACATACACATCGAACCAGAAGAAGGATACACTCGTGTTAGATATAGATTGGATGGTGTACTTAACGATGTGGTACAGATTGATTTAATTACATATAACCTAATTCTTTCCAGAATTAAGCTTATTTCTGGCCTTAAACTAAACATTAAAAAAGATTCTCAGGACGGTCGTTTCAGTATTAAACTTCAAACAAAAAGCATAGAAGTGAGAACATCTATTCTTCCTGGTGCATACAGTGAATCAATCGTGATGAGAATTCTAAATCCAGATTCTATTGCTGTACCTTTCGAATCTCTTGGTATTGAACCGAAATTGATGGAAGTTTTCCTAAGAGAAATAGCTAGACCAGAAGGTATGATTCTTACCACAGGTCCAACAGGTTCTGGTAAGACCACCACTCTTTATGCTTTCCTAAGAAAGATTCATTCTCCTGATGTAAAAATAATCACCATCGAAGACCCTATTGAATATCACCTACCAGGAATAGTGCAGACACAAGTTAACGAGGAAGGTTACACATTCCTAGATGGTCTACGTGCAGCATTAAGACAAGACCCTGAAATAATCATGGTCGGTGAAATTCGAGATTCAGAAACAGCAAAAATTGCTATTAACTCTGCCCAAACAGGTCACTTGGTTTTCTCAACACTACACACGAATAGCGCCGCTGGTGCCTTCCCTCGTCTAATCGACCTAGGAGTTAACCCAAACGTTATTACTTCATCTATTAACTTAGTTATTGGTCAGAGACTAGTGAGATGTTTATGTAAATTCTGTAAAAAAGAAGTCCCTATCGAAGGTGAAACAAAAGCTCTTATAGATAGAATATATGCGAGAATCCCGGAAGATTTCAAAGGAGTTCAAACAGAAAAAATGTGGATGGCTGTAGGATGCTTAAAATGTAATAAAACAGGATACAAGAGCAGAACAGGAATACACGAAGTAATACTAACAAAAGATTCTGCCGTAGAAGCCCAAATCGTAAGACAGGCCAGCGCTCGTGAAATAGCAGAAACCGCTAGATCACAAAAAATCCCCAACCTAGCTGAAGATGGAATACTTAAAGTATTAAGTGGTACCACTTCCCTAGATGAGGTTCAAAGAGTAGTTGATATACAATAGATATTTACTACAGTGTCAATTGAAATATATCCTTAAAAGGTTATAGTTATAAGTAAGAGTTTGTTGAAAATAACAAAGCACATAAATCTCCAGGCAATACTTTAGAAGTGATCATCAAAAGTTGGGAAAAAGCCCGAGGATAACCCCAGTCACTCTGTCGAAACAGAAACCAGAACGTCCTTAAGTTAGTTCCTTAATACGCCTCTTACGAGGCGGAATCGTCTGGAGATTTATACGCTTGTTAATACTTGTTAACTAGCTTTTTATATTGTTAAGTGTTTCGTAGATTAGTTTAGCATAAACCCACATCAATGTCAACCCCTAAAGGCCAAGAGAAGAGTTCCTCTCCCAAAGATGAAAATAACGGCCAAGAATATGGCTTTTTAGACCAGACACTACGACCATCGAAATGGGATGAATATATTGGTCAAGAAAACATAAAGAAGAATTTACATATTTTATTAACTGCAGCAAAACAGAGAAATCACCCTCCAGAACACATATTATTTTACGGTCCACCAGGTTTAGGTAAGACCACCCTCGCCCATTTGATAGCAAAAGAGACAGGAGCACAGATGAAAGTAACTTCTGGTCCTGCAATTTTAAAAGTTGGAGACCTTGCTTCAATTTTAACGAATTTATCTAACGGTGATATTTTATTTATTGATGAAATTCATAGACTAAACAAAACCATTGAAGAGGTTTTATATCCTGCTATGGAGTCTGGTGCTATTGATATTATTATTGGTAAGGGTCCTTCTGCTAGAACTATCCAGCTCGAGCTTCCTAAATTCACACTTATCGCAGCCACCACTAGAATAGCGATGATTTCCTCCCCTCTTCGTTCTAGATTCTCTGGAGGAACATTTAGACTTGAATTTTATAATCAGAAAGAGATAGAGAGAATCATCGAAAGATCTGCAAAGATTCTTGGTGTTAAAATCGAACCAGAAGCTATGGAAGAAATCTCGAAAAGAAGCCGTTTTACACCTAGAACAGCAAACTATTTTCTAAAGAGATGCAGAGATTATGCTCAAGTTAACGATAGACAGCTTGATAAAAAGTCTGTTGAAGAAGCTTTATCACTACTGCAAGTAGACCACAAAGGTTTAACAGAGAATGACAGAAAACTACTACTAACCATGATAGAAAAATTTAAAGGTGGACCAGTAGGACTTAATACTATTGCGGCAGCACTATCAGAAGAAGAGGCTACTATTGAAGAATATAATGAACCATATCTAATTCAGATCGGATTAATAGAGAGAACCCCACGCGGAAGAACTGTTACAGAACTTGGATACGCACACTTAAATATAGACGCTGATAAATATATAAATAAAAAGAAATAAGCGAGAACAGTGGTTTATTTTAATAAGATAAAAACTTTAGTTTAAAAATAAAAACATGTCAGGACATAATAAATTTTCAAAAATTAAACACATAAAAGCTAAGACCGACGCTCAAAAAAGTAAGGCTTTCGCAAAGATCTCTAAACTTATTTCTGCTGAAGCAAAAAAATCTAATGGAAACGTTAATTCTCCAGGTCTAAAAACAGCTATTGAAAAAGGACGTGCTGTTAATATGCCCAACGATACTATTGAGAGAGCTATTAAAAAAGCTACTGATACAAACGTAGAAATGGAATCAGTGCAGTACGAAACATACGGACCAGGTGGTGTGGCTATTATTATTGAAGGACTAACAGACAACAGAAATAGAACTGCGCCTGAAATAAAGAATATTCTTAAGAATCACGGATTAGAATTAAGTAACCCAGGAAGCGCTTCATGGGCATTTACTAAAATAGACAATGTTCTAACACCACAGACCACTATCCCCCTAGGAGAGGAAGATTCTAATAAACTTCTAGAAATAATCGAAGCACTAGAAGAACATGATGATGTTCAAGAAATCTACACAAACGCTGAATAATTTCTATGTTAAGAGATTCTAAAAATAATAATTTAGAAATAAGTAAATCTGAAAAACACTCTGTCGTACTAGGAATAGATCCTGGATATGAGAGGCTTGGAATTTGTATTGTCGAAAAAGATAAAGGCAAAAAAGAAACCTTGACCTTCTCTGACTGTATAAGAACAAACCCTAAAATGTCTTTCTCTGACAGGCTTTTAGAAATTGGTAATGCAATAGAAAGTATCATCGAAGAATTTGGTCCCACAGAGTTAGCTACAGAAAACCTATTCTTATCGATGAACCAAAAGACCGCAATGAGAGTAGCTGAAACTCGTGGAGTTATATTATTTCTATCTAGAAAATACGGGCTAAGTATTAACGAATATACCCCAATGCAGATTAAACTAGCCATAACCAGCTATGGTAAATCAGACAAAAAACAAATGATTAGTATGGTTCAAAAGCTAATAAAGATAGATAAGCCGGACGCTTTAGATGACGAATATGACGCTATAGCGGTAGCACTCACCCACCTCGCAATTAAAAAATAGTTTTCCACAATTAGACTGTGTTGCAAGACGTTTTCTCTTTTGGTACAAATAGCGCAATAATTATTTAAATAATTTTTAGAGATTATGCCAACAAAGAAAAAAGAGGTGACGAACAAAAAAGTTGCTGACAAAAATAAAAATGTAAAAAATTCAAAGGATTTGAAGAAGAAGCCTGCAGTAGTAACTCCAGAGGATGAGGAAGAAACTGATGCTGACACAAACCTTAATGTTATAGATCCGGAAGTATATGAGGAAGGAATGTTAGATGACGACATAGATCCTTTTGGAGACAAATACGAAGAATAATTAAAAGCGCTCGGCCTATACTTAGGCCGAGCGCTTTTAATTTTAAAACAAATTTTAGATTTTAATTTATATCTATCTTTATAAATCTTCTCTTACCAATCTTCCAGACTGCTGTTTTTTCTACTTTATAATCAAAAGACTTTATTGGCTCTCCCCCTATTTCTGAAACCGCACCCTCCTCTACCAATCTCTTAAATTCTCCTTTTGATTTAACTAGTCCTGACTCAGAAATTATATCTATTAATAATTTTCCTTTTGAGGACTTAATCACATCTATATTTTCTGGGGTCTCACCCTTTGAGAAAGTTCTCTCGAAAGCAGCAGATGCTTTATTAGCTTCTTCATTACCATGATAAACAGATACTATTTCTTTTGCTAAATGAACCTTGTGAGCTTTTGGATTATCACCTTTCTTAAGTGATTCTTTTATTCTTTCAATTTCTTCTTCTGAAACATAGGTGCATAATTCAAAACCTGGAATAATTAGATTATCTCCCCAACTCATAACCTTGCCAAACATATCTGTAGGAGTCTGATCTAAACTAACCATATTACCTTCTGTCTTACCCATTTTTGCACCAGAAGAATCTGTAAGAAGCTTTGAAGTTATTACGAATTTGTCTTTATTTTTTAACATCTTAATAAGATCACGACCCATTAACATATTAAAAGTCTGATCATTGCCTCCTATCTCTCCATCAACATCCATGGCCACAGAATCATAACCCTGCATTAGAGGATACATAAACTCATGAATATATACAGGTTTTCCTTCAGACACTCTCTTTTCGAACATATCTCTCTTCAACATTTGTTCAACAGTAACTAGAGAACTTAATTCTAGAACATCTGCGAAAGTCAGCTTTGCTAACCATTTTGAGTTATATTGTAATATAGCTGGATTTTCACCATCAAACTTAAGAAAGGCTTCCGCTTGTTTCTTATAGTGTCTAGCATTTTCTAAAACCTGCTCTCTGGTTAATTTCTTTCTGGTAGCTTTCTTATCTGTAGGGTCACCGATCATTCCGGTAAAGTCACCGATAAGTAGAATAACCTTATGACCAAGATCTTGAAATTCTTTAAGCTTCTTAAGCACAATAGCGTGCCCCAAGTGTAGTGTTGGTCCTGTTGGATCAACTCCTAAATATATTGTTTGAATCTTACCAGACAAAAGTTTGGATTTTAAATAATCCTTACTAGGGTAAATATTCTCGACTCCCCTGTTTAGGAATCTATCTATTACTGCGGGGTCTGTATTGACCACTGATTTTTTATTAAACCAAAACATATAGTAATAAATTACCATATTAGACATATATGGTAAAATTATAGAATGAAACTGTTAACCAAAATCAAACGTCGTTTTAAGGCACATTGGATAAGAAATGCCATTTTCTTAATCTTGTCCTTATTCGCTATTTTAGGTGGAATAGTCGCTTTATGGGCCACCACAATAGAAATACCAGACCTATCTTCTTTTAATGACAGACGTGTGGAACAATCAACTAAAATTTTCGATAAAACAGGAAAAGTGCTTTTGTACGATATTCATGCAAACGCAAAAAGAACACTAGTAACATCTGAAAACATATCTGATAACGTTAAAAAAGCCACTGTAGCCATAGAAGACGATCAATTCTATTCGCACATAGGATTCAGACCAACCTCTATTATAAGAGCCTTCCTTAAAAATCTAACTTCTGGTGGCCTAGCTCAAGGAGGATCTACTATTACTCAACAAGTAATTAAAAATACAGTATTAACAACAGACAAGACTTTTACCAGAAAAATAAAAGAGATTATCCTTGCTCTTAAACTCGAAAAAGCTTTAACAAAAGATCAAATACTAACAACATATCTAAACGAAACTCCTTATGGAGGTAACATTTATGGTATCGAGGAGGCTTCTAGACAGTTTTTTGGAAAAACAGCCAAAGAAGTTGATCTAGCTGAAGCTGCTTATTTAGCAGCTTTACCACAAGCGCCTTCATATTTCTCCCCTTTCGGAAAACATAAAGACAAATTAGATGATAGACAAAAACTTGTTCTATCTAGAATGCTTGAAACCAAAGTTATAACTCAAAAAGAATACGACGAGGCTAAAAAAGAAGTTGTAAAATTTGAAACAAAAGCAGAAGGAAATATTCGAGCACCACATTTCTCAATGATGGTACGTGATTATCTAATAGATAAATACGGCGAAGATAAGCTAATGAACAGTGGTCTTAAAGTAACCACCACTCTAGATTATGATCTGCAACAAAAAGCTGAAAAAATAGTTACAGACTACTCGAAATCATTAGAAGAAAACTTTAATGCCAGCAACACAGCAATGATTGCTATAGATCCTAAAAAAGGAGACATCTTGATGCTTGTTGGTTCTAAGGATTATTTCGATCAATCAATAGACGGTAACGTTAATATTGTTACAGCTCTAAGACAACCAGGTTCAACATTTAAACCTTTCGTATATGCTACAGCATGGTCAAAAGGATATACACCGGAAACAGTATTATTCGATGTTGAAACAGAATTCTCTTCAGAATGTAAACCTGATGGAACACCTAAAAAAGAAGGCGACGACCCTACTAAAATATGTTACTCCCCTGTTAACTACGACGACATATTCGAGGGACCGATGCAAATGCGTAAAGCTCTAGCACAATCCAGAAACATACCTGCTGTTAAAACTCTTTATTTAGCAGGAACATATGATTCTATTAAATTAGCTAGAAAAATGGGAATCGATTCCCTAGGAGATCCTAATAGATACGGTCTAACATTAGTTCTAGGAGGAGGAGAAGTCTCTCTACTTCAATTAACAAATGCTTACGGAACATTCGCTAATGAAGGAGATTAT
This sequence comes from uncultured Candidatus Saccharibacteria bacterium, assembly GCA_964450345.1. Classification (GTDB taxonomy): domain Bacteria; phylum Patescibacteriota; class Minisyncoccia; order Phycocordibacterales; family PALSA-1337; genus JAPLZH01. Next base: position 47,074 of record CAYVEL010000001.1, read on the forward strand.
ATTCCTTCTAGATACATATTAAAGGTTGAGGATTCTAATGGAAATATATTAGAAGAAGCGAAAGATGCTAAGCCAGAAAAAGTTCTTGATACTAATATTGCCAGAGAAATATCAGATGCTTTATCAGATAAGAAAATAAGACTTGATTCTCTAAATAATTTATTAGGAAACGTATCCCAGCCACTCGCTGTTAAAACAGGTACCACAAATGACTATAAAGATGTTTGGATTGTAGGATATTCTCCAAATATAGTTGTGGGAGCTTGGGCTGGTAAAAACGATAATACTCCTATGCAGAGAAAAGTAGCTGGAGTTATTATCTCCCCTGTTTGGTCCGCCTTCATGCACGAAGCTTTAAAAGACAAACCTGTAGTTAGCTTTAAATCTCCAGAAAAAAATCCCGATGATCTAAAAGCAGTGCTAAGAGGTGTTTGGCAGGGTGGAATATCTTACTTTATAGATAAAATTTCTAAAAAAGTAGCCACTGAATATACTCCTGATTTAGCAAAACAAGAAGTTGTGTTTAACGGAATACACTCAATCCTATATTGGGTAGATAAAGATAATCCTAGAGGTGATATTCCTAAAGACCCATCTAAAGATTCACAGTTTGAAAACTGGGAATACGGTGTGAGAAATTGGGCTAAACAGTATATGGAAGAAAATCCTAGTTTTAAAGAAGCAAAATCAATATCTGTTCCTGAAGAAAAAGACGATGTTCATACAGCTGAAAATACACCTTCTGTTAAATTAGTAATAAAAGACAAAAAAGAATCTTACATTGCAAAAGATTCTCTGGAACTATCTATAGATGGTAAATTCCCAAATAAAATAGAAAAAGTTGAGTTTTATTTAAACAATGTATTACTTGGAAAAATATACAATGAGAAGGATACGTTAAAGATTAACCTATCTGACATACTGTCTACCCAAGAAAATAGTGAGCTAGGTGTAAGAATATATGATTCATTACTAAATACAGCTCAAGATTCAGTAGAAATTAAGATTAGCGACTAAGTTTTATATCTATAATATCGAATCCTCCTTCTTTAATAGCCTCCATAATCTTATCTTTCTTTAAAATAACAGTATTTTTTTCAGCGCTTCTAATATTTAGGAGTGCTGTTTTTTGTTTTATGTTTATTTTGTCTGAATCTATATTTATCTTACAGATTTTTCTGAGAATAGCAGATAAACCTATTCTGTTTATGTCAGCATCGTCTGTTATCTTCCTATACTTCTTTAGAAACCCCTCTATTTTCTGCATTAGCGATTCATAGGCATTACCAAATAGAGAAAGCTAGTATCTCCATTACTTCTTAGGATAACAGGCCTCTGAGGTCCATTAAACGATAAATAGACACTGTCCGCATAAATAGATTGAAAAACATCTGATAAATATTTTTGATTGAAGTTCGCTGAGTAGTCCTCTCCTTCTACACTGGCACTTATTACGGTTTTATTCTCACCAACATCACTATTTTTTGTTGTCAGAGTAATTGTTTTATTTTTTACTGAAATAGATATGTTTGCTTGATTAAACTTATCTGTAAATAAAGTAGATACTTTTAAAGCATTTATCAAATCATGCTTTAGAGCCACAACTTCAGAAGATGTAGACTTCGGAATAATCTGTTTATAATCCGGGAATGAGCCGTTAATCAATCTTGAGACTAGATAAACACCTTCTTTTTCAAAGGTTATTTGGTTTTTATCAAAAGAAATATTAATATCCTGGTTTCCATTATCAAAAACCTTTATTATTTCGGGAACATTTTTAAAAGGTATTAACAAAGAAAGCTCTCCTTCTATGTCCACTGCCTTAAATCTCTTTTCTGATAATCTAAATGAATCTGTAGCAACAAACACTATATCGTTCTGGTCTTTATATATATAAACACTAGAAAGTTCTGGTTTTATAGATGAAACAGAAGCTGAAAACCATACTGACTTAAAGCCAAGTGTTAATTCTTTAGAATTTATCTTAAAAGATGATCCTTCTGTAATTCTAGGGATAGCTGGGTAATCGTCTTTAGGATATGTCTTAATAACTGCATTGTTCTTATTTCCTTCTATTTTTAAATTACCATTATCTTCTTCTAGAATAATTGTTTTGTCGGCTGCTATACCTGATATATATGAATTAAAGATAGCTGAAGGAACTACCACCTCACCTTCTTTAATAACTTTTACTGGAATATCGAGTTCTATTCCTATGTCTAGGTTTGTAGATTTAATCTTCAAAGAGTTTCCTGTCGCACTCAAATGTAAACCAGAGAGTATCGGTAGATTTAGATTCTTACCGGTCATACGTTCACTTAGGCTAATCGCCTCTTGAAGTTTTTCTCTAACGCATTCGATTTTCATATTCTTTATATATAAGAGAATTATTTTTAATTAATAGAAGTGTGGATATGTGGAGAACTTTTTATATCTTTATTTATTAAGGGTTTTTTCTTTATAAGTTTTTAACATTTTGTTGATAACTACTTTATAAAATTTGATAACTTTTGCTTTTTTGTTTTTATACACTTTTTATTAGTAGTTTTTCAGTAGGTTTTCCCATACTTTTCCACAAGGATTCTAACAGGTTACCAACAGGTTTTAAACATTCATCATCGCTCTAAGCTGGCCGATCTCCTTACTTAACTCCGTATCTGTTTTAATATCGTTTTTAATTTTCTCACAAGAATGGATGACTGTAGTATGGTCTCTTCCACCAAGCTTCTCTCCTATTGAAGGGAATGAAACATTAAAATCTTCTCTTAGAATATACATAACTACTTGGCGAGGTTTAACCACTTCTTTCTTTCTGGTTTTATCGTAAATACTTTCTTCTTCTATATTATAAAACTGAGCAACGGTCTTAACAATCTCTTTAATAGCAACGTTTTTCCTAGGTCTAGCTGTGTCTCTTACGATGTTTTTAATATCAATAATACTCAAAGGGCGACCCTTAATCTGTGTTTGTATGACAATACTATTTAAAACACCTTCAAGCTCTCTTATATTCCCTGTAACTGTTTCAGAAAGGTAATCAATAACATCTTGGTTTAATATTAGATTGTAAGTTTTTGCCTTTGATTGAAGGATGGCTGATCTAGACTGAGCGTCTGGTGAAGGAATATCAATAATCATTCCAGCTCCGAATCTAGACTTTAGACGGTCTTCCAGATTCTGAATATAGTTAGGATGTTTATCTGAAGAAAAGATAATCTGCTTAAAATTGTCGTATAAATGATTAAACAAATGGAAAAGCTCTTCCTGGAATTTATCCTTTCCAGAGAAAAATTGAATATCATCTACAATTAAAAGATCATATTTTCTATACTTTTCTTTAAACTGGGCCATTCTACTGTTTTGAATAGCATCCCAACACTCAGTTCCGAATTTTTCAGAGGTTAAATAGAATACTTTCTTATTTGGAAAATGTTTTTTAACATGATTACCTATAGCTTGGGTTAAATGGGTCTTCCCTATTCCGGTATTACCGTAAATAAATAGAGGGTTATAAACTTTTCCTGGATTTTTAATAACAGCTTGAGCTGCTGCGTGGGCAATTTCATTAAAAGGACCAATAACAAAGTTTTCAAATGTATATCTAGGGTTTAGATTGTCTTCTTTATTAACATAAAGCTCGTTTAGAGGTAGTTCATTATACATATGAGCCTTTATCGCTGCAGCAGATGTTTCGCACTTCTTGGGGTCTTTTTGCTCGTTGATGACATATTCTAGACCACGAACAGCATCATTGTGATTTCTTAGTATTCTTAAGATTGAATTATGAAACTTCTTCCAAAGCCACTCTTTTATGAATGTGCTTGGAACATTCAGATAAACTATACCGTCTTCTACTCTGTGGATGTTGGTGTCTTTAAACCACATCAAATAATCACTCTTAGAAAGGGTTAGTTCTATTTCTGTGCGAACATTTTCCCATAGTTTATTGTGGTCGTGCATTTGTTTTGTAAGTTGGAAATAATTATATACCTGTGGATAGAATTTAGAACTTGTGGAATACTTAAAAATATGTTGAGAAGCTGTTAATAACCTGTGGACACAAGAAAATTTGATTTTTTGCAAATAATGTTCTAAACTCTTATTCATCATGTCGTTTACTTATAGTCCAAACAAAAAGAAGAGAGCACAGGCACACGGTTTTCTAATGAGAACAAGAACAAGCAAGGGTAGAAAGGTTCTCGCAAGAAGACGTGCTAAGGGAAGAAAGTCCCTTACTGTTTCTGCTGGTAGATAATGTTAAAATCCTCAAAAAGGCTTAGTAGAGCGTCTTTTGAGAAGGTTTTTACCGGAGGAAAGATAGTTAGAACTAAAAATTTTAATTTTCGAATTCTAAAAGACCCTACCCTACAGGGTCTTTTCGCGGTATCTGTCTCTAAGAAAGACTTTAAGACAGCTGTGTCCAGAAATAAAAACAAAAGAAGAGTTTACTCTATTATTAGAGAAATTAATAAAGAAAACAGAGAATGTTCTGTAATGAGTAAAAACAACACTACACAATCAATATCAGCAATAGTCTTTGTAAAAAAGACTGCGGAGTTAGAAAAATACTCCTTATTAAAGACTGAAATAGCTGATATACTTAAATAACTAACATGTACACAACATATATATATAAACCACTATACAATGGCTTTATTTACTTAATGGACGCTTTTCCTTGGATGGATGCCGGTATTGCTATTATAGTATTTACTTTAATTATTAAGTTTGTTCTATTCCCTCTTTCTAAGAAAGCTATCGTTACGCAGTTAATGTTAAAGAAGGTGGAACCTGAAATTAAGGCAATTAAAGATAAGAATAAGGGTAATAACCAGGCTGTGGCCGTTGAAACAATGGCTCTTTATAAGAAATATGGAATAAATCCACTGGCGAATTTCTTTTTGTTACTTATTCAGCTACCTATTTTGTTTGCTTTATACTCTGTGTTTATGAAGGCTGGTTTACCTGATATAAAAATTGATTTTCTATATAGTTTCGTAAGTGTTCCTACTGTTAATATGAATTTTCTAGGATTTCTAGACATAGGAAAACCAAATGTCATTGCTGCTATCATTGCTTCTGTATGTCAGTATATTCAGATAAATATTTCATTACCTAAGATTGATAAGAAGAATTATGATCCTAGTGATATGTCACAGGCTATAGCAAAAGGAATGAATACCAATATGAAGTACTTCTTCCCTGTTATTATTCTTCTGATATCTATTAAACTTGCATCAGCTATCGCTTTATATTGGATTGTAAGTAGCTTGTTTATGATTGGTCAGGAGCTTTTGGTTAAGAGAAGACTAGAAAAGCAGTTAGCAGAGAATGGAAATTTAAAATAATTAAATAAGACTTAAAATAATAAAACCCCACAAATTTGTGGGGTTTTATTATTTTAGTTAAATCTATTTAATTTCCAATGACCAGAGAGATAGGTCGTTTTTGTTTTGGAAAATAAGATACTGTTCTTTAGGGTCTGTGAATATATTGATTACGTCTATTGTTACTCCAGCTAAAGCGGTTGGATTTCCTAGTTCTTTTACTGAATCGTCTTTGGTGTCATAGCTCCATAGTCTATCATCTAATGAAATTAAACCCTTGAACCATTCTTCTGGATATATACCCGATTTAAATTCTACAGGTATACCACAATATAGAACATTCTGATCTCTACTTCCCCAAGTACATTTTTCTGCCATTGTTCTAATAGGGGTATCTGTTATTTTTGATGTCTTTACATCATAGATTTTTACTTCGTATGTGCCATTGTTTATTGAAGAGAATGCGATCTTTGTATAATTTTTGTTTGGAAGTGTTTCAAGAGAGACTCCTTTTTGTATTAACTTTAAACCAGAGTTTGAACCTATTGTGTATAAATAAGATGATCCTGATCCATAAGCACTAGCTTTTGTTGTTAGGATTAGAGTATTTTTTTCTGGCCAAGTTATATTCCAATATTTGTAAGGGTCTTTTAGTAAGGTCTCTGTTTTGTTTGTTTTTATATTCTTTTTATATACAGTTATTCCTTCGTCAGATACTATACTGTAAACAAATGATGGATCTTTAAGGTCTGGAGATGCTATAACAGTGTCAGAGTTATTCTCTATATTAATCATTTTAGACAAAAATGGAGATTCGTCGCTAGTAGATGAAGAAGTGTTTTTTGTTAAAGATATAACCCTATCAGCTATAGTATTTTTATTTTCTAGATATTTTATAAAATAAGTCATTCCGTCTGGTGACCAGATAGCCTCGTATAAATCTGGTATTGTTTTGTTTAATATTTTAACAACAGAAGCACCGTCTGTTTTTGTTTCGTAAACATGTCCTCTTCCCCTTTCCACATATCTGATTATTGTTGAACTCGCTGATGTTGTGGCGATTGTTCCTGCTACGGGATCAGCAGATATTAATCTTAGTCTTGGTAAATTTGCCTGGATAGGGTCATCTATTGGTATTGTGCTTGTTGATACGGGTCTTTTTCCTCCATTAACAGAACTTATAGGAAATGGAGAGAAGCCATTTTTTTTACCACCGTTATTTTCTTCGGTTGTTGGAAGTGTTTTTATGAACGAGAAGTATATAACTATTGCAATTGTTATTATTGCAAGTATTGCTCCTAGTATTAGTATGTTTTTGGCTTTTTTATCCATTTTGATTTTAAAACTTTTCTTTAAAGATTATTTTGTTGTCGATGCGGTATTAGTTTTTGTTGTCAGTATGTCTCGCATTCTTTTTGCGTCACTCGCAATCTTTTCTTCTATCGCCTTTTGAGTGAAAGCAACAATCTCATCTTCAGCGTCTTTGATCGCTTTTATTTGTGCTGCGTCTAAGGCTTGAGATTGTGTGGCGTTTTCCATTTTTGCTTTTACCATATCGCTAAATCCGTTGTTCTTACTATTAAATGTTTCTAGTACTTGGGAAGCTAATTTTCCCTGATTTGAAGCATATGTTAGTTCAAGATTTGTAGAATTAATTGTTTGTAGAGCGAAGGTTTTTTGTGCGTCTAGTTGAGCATTGTAAGCATTTTGAAACAATTGAGAATTCAATTCAGTTAGTTGTTTTTCTATTTCTGTTGCTTTAGAGTAGTCGCCACTTTTTATTGCCGCTTCCTTCTCTGCTGCTAGACTGCTGTACTCTGTTTTTAGGGCATTGAAATCTTTATTGTAAGACTGAATATTTGAAATTAGCTGTGCTTGTGATGTAGAGAAATTACCTTCGTAATCATAGGCTTTTAGATATTGTGGCATTGCTAATGTGTCGAAATTCGCTTTGAAATTAACATACCTTGGGTCTATGTAGTAAAGAACTATGTAAGAACATAGAACCATTAATAGTCCGTATATAGCGTTCTGTACGTAGGCTCTTCCCTCAGATGTTCCACTGAATGAGTCTGTTGTGGCTAGTTTAAAACCTCCCCAAGATATCATGATTACTGCTAGAGCGATTCCAATTCCAATTCCTAATCTGTAAATCTGTACTAAGTAAGCCCCGAACTGGTCCTGTTTATATGAGGTCACATTTGTTCCGTCAGTACATGATCCATTGGTTACCTCCCCTGAATTTCCTGCACATGGTAGTGGTTCTAGAAGTTTATATTCTATTCTAGAGTCTGTTGTCTCTGCTTTAACATCACTACTGATGAAAGCTACAGACATTAAAATCATAAAGCTTAGAATTATGATTGTATATATATTTCTATTCATTCTATTGGTTTAGATTAATCCCTACTCCAGCATGTGCTTCTTGTAATAGATGGCCAGAGTTATTAATAGTTACAGATACTTGAGTCTGTCCTGTGTCGCTGGTTTTTGGTTTTAGAACAATTATTTTTTTTGTTTTTAATTCTGGATATTCTGTATAACCTATATTCCAATTGTATGATAGAAGATTATTTAGAAAATCATTTTTATTAAAATAGAAAGGCTCTGCTTCTACTGCTACCTCATTAGCCTTTATTGATAATAAATTCGGTATTGCTTTGTTCCACATTGTTCCGAAAATTGGATTCTTTTCATATAAGATAACTTGTGATTCCATTGGTTCAAATACAAGAGATTCTGTTCCTGTCATACCATGGTCTGGAGAAGTTACTTCTACTGAGACCTCCATATCTCTTCCTAGAAAATTTCCTGGTACTGATACCGAGGACTTCCCTCTTCCTGATTGATCTTGCAAGACCTCAGAGTTCTTCTTCCATTTAAAGACTAGGTCTTTAGAAGGAATAGCCTTTCCTTCAACGATGAAAGATGGGACAGCCACTAATTCAATATTATTTTGCTGAGTATATAGTGGAATTCCTTTATAAAATGGTGGAACTGTAGAGTTTGATGACCATAGAAGACTAACGTCTGCTGGTGTAATTTTATATACTCTTTCTACGTTCACACCTGCACTTGTTGTAATTGATATTTTTATTACACTAGTTTTTCCAGCTTGAGGAGCATTAAAAGTAAATTCTCTTAATCCTTTACCGCTCTTAATAAGCGCTCCGTTATTAAAGATTTTTACATCAGAGCTGTTTATGTCTAAGGGTGTGTAACTTGTAAGCTTAACAGTAACTAATTGCTCTGGTTTAGGAAGTTCTGGATCAATATCTACCTGCAATGAGCCAGCTATACCTTGGTTTATATAGTCTGTTTCTGCTTTAGAGATTGAGAAATTTATGAAAAATAAAACAACTAAAGCTATATAAAAAAACGCTTTTTTATAGTTCGTTACCATTAAGTAATTCTAGCACAAAAATATGGTTATAAGGCCATTAAAATTCATATTTTTGTGGATATTTAATGCCTATTTAGGCGATATGCTAGGTTTAATAGAAGCGGTTGTTGGTATTTTAACACCAAGCTTGTCTTCAGCTTTCACAAACATAATTATGGCTATTATTCCTACTGTTGTTTCTGGTAGAACTTCTAATACTGGTATCAGACCAATAGTAATAGACGCTAGATTTGTTGCTAATTTTTTTCCACTGAATACAGAGATTCCTTTTAGATAGAAAAATACATTTAGAGCCACCCATCCGATTGCGGTTACAATACTTCCTATTGCGGGTATCCAGTTTAATAAATCCATTATCACCGCTACGGTCACTAGTCCTCCAATAGCCATTTTACTCAGACGGTCATTCATTATCTTGATGATTGAGCGAAATCGTCCTTCGCCTGTTTAATAGCTAACATCTGTTCTGGTTTTGTAGATATTAGCTGATCTTCCGCATAAGAAGCCTCGATTTTAATAGCTACGTGCTTCATTCCTACGAAGAAGATGCCCTCTCCTACTCCTGATTCTAGAAGTAAGTATTTCTCTTCGTCTGTTAGGTTAAAGATTGTTTGAATCTTATCTACTGCGGTCGGAGATTGTTTAAGTAGAATCTGAATAGAAGAGTTTGTAACAATAGGTGTTCCATATGGTGACTTTAGGAAGTCGTCCACGTCTTGTGTGATTGTAGCCATTCCTAGCCAGTACTTTCTACCTCTCTTAGCAATCATAAGAAGGAATGAAGCTGTATCTTCAGTTTTCATCATCCACCATGCCTCGTCGATAACAAGTAATCTCTTCTTTTTAACTCTCTTAACAGCATTCCAGATGTGGTGTGTAACTATATACATGGCTACAGGTTTAAGCTCCTCCTCCATGTCTTTAATACAGAAGACTACGAATTTCTTGTTTATATCAATGTTTGAAGGTTTGTTTACGAAACCAGACCATGTACCACGAGTGAACTTAGATAGTCTTTGTACTAATGATTCAGCACCCTCCATTCCAGCTAGTACAAGTTCAAAGTCAGAAAGTAGAGGTGGTTCTATATTAACGAAATCAGATTCAGGTGTAATATCCTTAAGAGCGTAAGTCTCTGTTATTGCTCGGTCGATGATAGCATCTTCTTCCTTTGTTAGACCTCCGAACATAATTCTAAATAGTCCTACAAGGTTAATGATGTGTGATCTTAGAACATCTGATCTAGCTTCGTCTGGAGCAGGAGCTGGTAAGTCGAATGGATTAATATGGTTATCAGAGTTAAGAGATATGTTTATGAATCTACCTCCTGTAGTTTCTGCCATGTCTCTATACTCACCTTCTGGATCCACTACTATTACCTCTGTATCGAACATCAGTGTTCTAAGGATTTCTAGTTTTGTACAATATGATTTACCAGAACCAGATTTAGCGAATGTTACAGAGTTGTAGTTTTCTAGACTGAATCTGTCGAATAGAACAAGGCTGGAATTGTGTCTGTTTATACCATATAGAATACCTTTTTCGTCAGTAAGGTCGAATGATACGAATGGGAATATGCTAGATAGAGGTGAAGAGTTTAGTTTTGAATGAATATTTAGTTCATCACTACAGATAGGTAGAATACTCTTATAACCTTGTTCTTGCTGGAATAAAGCAGGTTTAACATACACTAGTTTAGCCTCAAGAATAGACTTAATTTCAGACTCCATTTTATCAAGTTCAGATTCGTTGCTTGCGTATAGTGTTATGTAAACTCCTACTTCAAACATTTTTTCTTGAGCCTGCATTAAACTGTCTCTAAGATTTTCTAGATCTTGGTATGCAGTGTCTAGCATTGGGTCACGAACCAGTCCCCTCTTCTCTCTGTCACCTATCTGGCTTTGTACCTCAGCTACTTTCTTTTGGAAATTTTTAAGTATCGAAGCTGTGTCGATTGGATGTATAAAAATAGAAACGTTAAAAACTTTATCTAGATTTATTATTGGAGCGAACCAGCTATCTGTTAGGAATCTTGGGTATGAGATTACGAAGAAAGTTCTAGCTACTTTTTCTCCGAGATGTAATTCCTTTGGTGTTATCTTTAAAGCTGAAGGAGCAATAATGTCCTGCAGTTCAAGCATTCCAGAATTATATATTTCATCAGGTAAAACAGCTGTTATGGCTGTGTTATTTTTTTTACCAAATAAGTTTGAAAAAAATCCCATATTATTATAATTGAATTGGCTTCTCTGTTTCGCCGGGGTTAAATATCTTATAGAACAGTTCTACTACTTCTTCTGTTCCTAGTTGAGCAACTTTAAGTCCGCTTCTTGTAAGTCCTTGCACAACCACGTTTGCTCTTTGTTCTAGCTGACTTCTATTCTCTTCAAAAATGTCTATTTTTGCACTAGCGTCATCTTTATTAGAGTGGGGAAACATCTTAAGAATTGAGCTACCACCCTCTCCTAATGCTGGTGGTGTATAAGGAACTATAATAAAGAAACTCTTACTCATGATGCTTGTCTGTTCGGTGAAGGCCTTTATGAATTCAACATATTCTCTAACTTGAATTTTCATTAATTCAGAAGTTTGCTCTTTATAACGCTCTTCAAGTAGTGCTAAATATGGCCTAATATCTAGTTTTTTTGACTGAACTAGTATCTGTACAGAAAAATCTAAAGAGTTTAGAAAATTTTGGAATTGTGAGATTATACCGTTTTGTTCGTCAGTAGATTTAAGAGCAAAGTTTAGAGAAGATCCCATAAGAACTAATCTCATGGCACCATCTTTAAGTATTACAATACCATCTCTAACTTCTTTGATGGGTACGAAACTTTGTGAGCTGTTAACGTTTACTGTAGACATTATCTTGTTTGGTTTTTATTTTGATCTTTATTTATTCCTTCGTGTATATCTAGACTCCAAGCAAGGTCTCTTAGCTTGCTTTCAGAAAGTCTAGGTACATTTAATGGATTTGATGAACTTATATTTCCCACTGATTTAACTGGCGTTTTAACTACTTTGTCTACTTTCTTCCAAAGATATAATTTGCTTCCTTTGTAATAATTGAATGCTGCTTCTAGAGTAAAAATCATGGGTCTCTTATTTACCTGATAGAAGGCTATAGCAAAAGAAAAAGCTACTACAAATATTATCAAAGGTAATGATATTATTTTGTAAGGTATAAATAAATATAATATAAAAGATAAACCAGCACCTCCTGCTAAGTATATTCCTTGCTTAAGGGTAAAATAACTAAAAAGCTTATCCTCTACTTCTATGAATTGAGGAACCTGATAGTTCATGAGTATATTTTACACTAATTTAATGGTTCGCGATACGGATCAACTGTGTAATTTGTGTTTTTAACTGTACTTACTGTGGATTCCTTCAGATTTGATTCCACAACAGTTAGATTATGTTCCGTTTGATTTGCTATAGGGGTAACTATCGGAGCACTATTTATAGGTGTTTCTATTGTTTTAACAGGAGTTTGGGTTGGTGTTGTTGCGGTATTTACTGGAGTATTATTTATTACAGGGGCTACTGGTGCTTGGGTAGTATTTGGGTCTTTTGCCAAATTTGGTATTTCTGCGTCTGTTTTCTCACCCTCACCCATTTCGTAGTTGTAAGACATTAGAATTCTAGTTTTAAGAGGTTCTAGAATCGCTGTATTAATGTCGGGGAGCATTTTAATAACGGTCTCCTCATCTACTTCTACTGATTCTATTATGTTTCCAACTAATTCAGACTTCTGAATATTTCCATACACATAATTCTTTATAATCGCAATTAAGTTTCCTATCTGATTTATGTTTAAGTTGAATTTTTCTCCAACCTTAACAACGGTGTCATTAAATTCACTAGACACTAAGTATTGTATTACTTCTGGTTTTATTATAGTTCTTGTATCCATATTTTTTTAAATTCCCCAGTTTGCCTTATTTTTTGGATCTGAGACGTACTGATATCCTGGTATTGGAACAGGTGGATTTCCAGCTTCAAATGCTGCTAACTGAGTACCTATGTCTTTAGCTTGCTCGGTACCACCTATTGCCTGCTCTAGTTTCTTTAATGAATTAGTATCAAGTAATTTAGCAATCTTAGCTTCCTTGTAGTATGGTTTTCCATTAGAGTCATTTGTAAATAATAGATCTCTTAACTCTTCTCCTTCTAGTGCTTTGAAGTTGTCGACTATTTCTTTATGTGGTTTACCGCTTACACCAGATAAGCCCTCAGCAATACCCTTGATTCTAGCTTCTTGTGCAGCAACAAAATCCTTGTAATCTGTCTTCTCGTCTTTTTCTTTATTATTAAAGTATTTCTTACCTATAATAGCTGCTAGTGTAGGGTTATCCTTAACATCACTTAACTTAATTTCAGAACGTTCTTTTTCTGATAATGCACCAATTCTATCTGATAGACCCTTACTTAGTTTATCCATCTCAGATTGAATTCCATTATTTTCAGCTGTTTGATATGCAGCTAAGAAGTCTTTAGCGGTCTCTTTTGCGGCATTAATATTCTCAGCGCGCTCTCTATCGTTTTTAATATTTTTCTCTAGTTCTGCTTCAGACTTAGAATCTTTATATATTCCCTTCTGTTCGTAAGATTTCTTTAATGAGTCAGCAATAGGTCTAACTGTTTCAGCAAAAGCACCATTGTATTTTGTTGCGCTGTCGATTTTTCCAGATATAGTCTGGTTTACAGCTCTAGAAGCACCTTTTGTTAATAATGCATTAGTAAATGATTTTTTATCTGTTGCTGCCTTTCCAAATCTTGTCTTAGCTAAGTCTGCCATAATACCTGTACCGCCCGCAGAATTTTCAAGTCTTGTAGCGAATTTCTGACCCGCTGCTTGGCCTGTTTCACTAGCAAGGGTTCCGAGGCTACGATTAACAAATCTAGCATTGTTACCCATACTGAATCTTTCTTTACCAGACTCTGCCATTTTTATAATTCTATCTCCACCCCACTCTCCTAGTGACGTACCTTTCTTTAGTGCTGCCATATAGAAACCCATCACTATTGCATATGTAACTATTGTAGAAACTAGTTCTCTTATTACTTTTTCGAATTCTGATCCACTACTCTTTCCTGTGATTAGAGCTAATTGTTTTGATAATGCACTGTCTGTTCCGGATCCTACTAGTATTGCTAGACCTACGTAAAGTAGAAGCATGAACATTGGAGCAAATAGAGCCGCATTTATAAATTTATTCCAAAGACTTCTTCCTTCTTTTGTAAGATCCCCAAGGAATTCTAAGTTTATGAAATTAAATGCAAGTACTGGGCTAGCAGCTAACATTCCAATCAATACTAATGTTCTAATCATGAATAGTGCTGCACCTGCAAAAAATAATACGGCTGTAATTAATTGTATTGAACCATTGAAAATTGCTAAGGTGTATTGCTGGAAACCTGTAGATAGAATTTTTGCAGCAGACCAACCACCAGAAGACTTTAATGCGTCACCATTCATCTTTGTTAAGTTCATTAGCACATCAGATAAACCTCCACTAAAAGTGGAGTTGGCAGGGATAATTGCATTATATATACCTAATGCGAACATATTTGTGGCATCTATTATTAATTTCACTATAACGAAGCTGAAGTTAATAAAAAAGCCGGCAATTATAATGCCAATAATAAGTTCCCCGACCTGACTCATTTTTGCCTTACCAATGATAACTTTAATTGAAGTAAATAAGAGCAAGAATATAAAGAACATTGATATAACATCTCTTATTACTACCCACGCCTGCCCTATTCCACTCATTCCATTTATTATCGTAGAGATTCTAAGACTGAAATCTATAGCCATGTTAAGAGCATAACCAGCTATTGAAAGTATGAAAGAAGTTATTGCTAAATATAAACCTAGTATAAACTGTATTAGTGCATCTGGTCTGAAAAATGTTGTCCAACTGACTTCTGTGGCTTGACTGGTAGCTGCTATAGCAGAATTCGCAAAGAAAAATACAGCTAAAATAGCTATTGAAGTTAAAGCTATTTTAATTGATAGGTTTTTCTTATTAATAATTCTGCTAAACATTGGTTTTTATATTATCTCACCTTTCCGAACTTTTTTGTACTATTTAATTCTGTAAACAAGCCGAATTGTAATTTGAAAGCAGTCTTCTATATCCGATTATTTTATCTGTTACTTCTTTCGATAATGCTTGGGCTTTAGTTACATCGTTTGGTGAATGTAGTGAATATGAGAATGATGTAGCTTGCTGAGCAATATACTTAAAGTCTTCAATAGTCTTCTTTGAATCTACTTGAACGTAATAATTATCTATCTGATCCATTAGTGCGGCTGTTGAATTATAAGATGCGCTAATTTGTGTGAAGTATGTAGATATCTCGTTATCTAAAGTAGATTTTATCTGAGAGTATACAGTGTTGTAGTTTAGAGCTCTTGTTTTACAATTTTCTAATATAGTAAGAGCGTTTTCATAGTCTGATTTTATAGCAAATAGAGAGTTATACATTTGCATGTATTCATTGTAGTATTTCTCCTCACCTGCCTTAATCATATCTAAGAATTCGTACATCGACTCTTTGTTTGCGTACGTAGATTCATTTAACTGCTGTTCTTCTAATTGAGCACCTCTACTATTCCAGTAGTTATTTTGATCAGAAGTACCACTACCGCTTACTGAAGAAACTCCGGCAGTAACGACTTGTTGTATTAATTGTGATACAGCTGCATTTATAATTTCGTCGAATTCATCAGCTAATTCTAATTGTCTGAAACCACTACCTAGAGATGTAGAAAGGGTATCGTTAACAACTGCTCCTGGTGTTGTGATAGAACAGTCTGAAGCTGATCTTGTTGTTGCTGCTGAGCTGCTAGATGTTATTGGACTTATGTAAGATGTTGCTCCTGTAGAACTGTTTTTACATTTCTCAATTGATAAGAAACCTTTTCCTTGTCCTAGTTCATTATTTTTCTTAACAATTTTATTAGCTACTCTAGCATCAAGTTCTGTTTTTGCGGTTAGGAATGCTCCGTAAGTATTATTTTGAGGATATTGTGATACCTGAATAAAATTACTCCATCCTCCTCCCTGTTCGAATGAGCCACCTAATGATTTTACATTTTGTCCGTTTATACTGATGTTATTTGGTATGTTCTGAATATTATTAACAACCTGACTCAATGTACAAGA
This sequence comes from uncultured Candidatus Saccharibacteria bacterium, assembly GCA_964450345.1. Classification (GTDB taxonomy): domain Bacteria; phylum Patescibacteriota; class Minisyncoccia; order Phycocordibacterales; family PALSA-1337; genus JAPLZH01. The sequence continues at coordinate 62,982 of CAYVEL010000001.1, forward strand.
AACTTTTCTCTTGAATGGTGAATAAGATAGCTGTAATGCTAGACGAATATCTATACCCATTGAGCTACATAGAAAGTTTAGGTCTGGGTCGTTTTCAATAAATGAACCAATTTGCTCATCTATCATGTCAGTGAAGAATTGACTTGGATTTGATAGGAATGTTGGACTGCCTTTGAAACCGGAGTTTATCCAGTCAACAATGCTTTGGGTCATGTACTTAAGCATCATCTTCATTGCTGCTGTACCTATAGAGTTTAGTGTTATTGGAGTACACTGACCAAACATGGACATCACACCACAAGTCTTTTTATCGTGTGCTGAACCTGTTGGTATGCTTTGTGCTGCTTGGGCGTATATTATTGTCGGCGATGCTGTAAAACCTAAAATGCTTACGAGCATGGTAATCGCAAAAAGTTTTTTTGTGATTGAATTACTAAAATATTTCATATATTTTTATACCAAAAAAATCCGGCATCTGTTGTTTTAAAACTAATGTTTTTACTGAATAATTTCTTAGCTATTTCATTTAAAATTCCGTTCTGTTTTTCTGTTATCGCCCCCTGATTTTTCATAGCGGTCAGTGCTTTAAGGGGATCTTTATCTAAGGCACTTAATTTAACCATCGACTGTCTATTTTCATAAAGATTATTAAGGAAATCTACATGTGAAGATACTAATGATTCAGGAACTGTGACAGCGAGTACATCCCTCTCCATTCTAGAGTATATACTGATAGCATTTTTTGCTGCAGATGAAAAAGCAATGACATCGTTTTCAGAATTCATTACATTGGGAAATGGATTTTTTATATATTCGTTTTGGTATTTAATATATATTTGAGCTAGTATATTTCCGTATATTTGGAAAGATAACTCCGAATCAGGTATTGATTTTACGGAAGATTTTTTATACATCTCTACTGGTATAGAAGCGCTATTTACTTCTACGCTGTAAAGTAATTCATTAATTAAATCTTGTTGACTTGCTTTATCTCCAGATAAATTAGCCTGTTTTAATTCAATAAATTTAGCGAAAAAGTTTCTTGAGAATTGTTCGGTGTCTGTTAAGTTTTCAGATTCTTTATTTGTGCTAGATGCTGTTTTTGAATCCGAAACTACTTTGTCATTTGGTCCTTTTTTAAGTGGATCTCTGTTTGCTTGGACTTCATCATAGTCACTGGTTCCATCTCCATCTGTATCTACGAGTTTTTTATCAGTACCACGGACATCTTCTTCCCAATCTTTAAGTCCATCTCCGTCAGTATCAACAGAATCTGATTCTGTTTGTATTAATGATGAACCCGCAAGAATTTGTGTATTGGTATAAGAGTATTCTTTCTGTCTAGAAATCAATACGGTAATAGCTACTAGTACAATTACTATCGAGAAAATAATAGAAAATGTAATTTTTTTGTTAATTTTCATTAAGGTGATTATATTCTATCAGAATTTATCTGCTATGTTTTATTTTTTGTGAATAAGTTAGAATATAGGTAATGAGAAAATATCTTATTATATTTTTTATAGCAACTACCCTATTTTTAGCTAGTCCATCAAAATCGATGGCGCAGTTAGCTAAGTATTTCGGAGGACATGTATATGTACAGTTGTACTGTACCTGTTCAGCAAATTATTGGCTGTTTATGATGCCTTTATATCTTAACTCGTCCGTTTCTACAGCCGGAGCTTTGCTTTGGGTTCCTGGACAAAGTATGGCTTATGCAAACAATATTAATCCTCCAACACCTATGACATGGCTACTTGGTGAATATCAAGAGAATAATGGTAATGGTTGTAAAATGGTTTCTGGACCAACCTGTGTTGAAATACCATCGATGGGAACCATAAAGAGAGCCGGAATCAGTTATCCAGGGATGTAATTTTAGTTTTCGATAGATTTTAAACAAAAAGCCTTATTAAATAAGGCTTTTTGTTATTTCGATCCATTTTTCTAGAGGTATATTTTCGGATCTCTCTTTCGGATTAAGACCGATTTCTAGCCATTTTTTAGCTAAGTTGCTGTTATTAAAGCCTTTCTGAACATTATTTATGGCAAACTTTCTCTTACTAGAAAAGGCTAATTTTATTACTTCAAAAAATACTTTTTCTTCGTTTTCGTCTTTAAAATTGGCCTTGTTTATGTTTTTTATGGATAAAATAGCACTATCTACATCTGGTGCTGGGTTAAATGCCCCAGCTTTTACAATTCTCTCAAGTTTAGGTAAACCAAATGCTTTGACGCTCAGTGACAAAATGCTTTCTTTTGTATCTGTAACTCTTTTTGCTACTTCTTTCTGAACCATAATCACAATGTTTATAGGTTGATGCTTTGATTCCAGGAATTTTCTGATTATTTGACCAGTTATATAGTATGGAATGTTTGCGATTAACTTATAAGGTCTATTCCCTACTATTGATGTAATATCTGTTTCTAAAATATCTGCTTCTGTAATACTAAACATTTTCATATTTAATTTTTCAGAAAACTTTTCACGAAGAGGTTCTATTAATCTACTATCTTTTTCTATGGCGATAACTAGCGCTCCAGCATTTAGAAGTTTTTCTGTAAGATTTCCTGTTCCTGGTCCTATCTCCACCACTATATCTCCAGGTTTTATTTCTCCAGCAATAATAATATCGTTAAGGGCCTTCTCTTCTACAAGAAAGTTTTGTCCTAAAGATTTTTTTGCTTGGATTTTCATAATCTATTTTTTAGAAATCTATAAATATTGCTTTTACTCCTGTTGGTTCTTCTACCTCTTCTTTTTCTAACAATGCTCCGTCTAGATCTCCTATAAATTCTGACGGATCATTATATCTTTCAGATCCAAAGATAGTTCTAATTCTTGAGAAAAGCAAGAATACTTTTTTCTTTGCTCTCGTTATCGCTACATAGAAGAGTCTACGTTCTTCTTCTGATTCTGCTTCACTCGTAGCATCGTCGCCTGTTCTATTATATGGGAATAAATCTTTTTCTAGTCCGGTTATGAATACATAATCAAACTCTAGACCCTTAGAAGCATGAACGGTCATAATCTTTACAGCGTTTGAGGTCTCTTCCATTTCATCTTGATCTGTAGCTAGTGCAGCATCTTCTATTAATTTCTCTATTCCGAATGGTGGCTTAATAGCATCGTACTTGCTGGCTAGGCTGGCTAACTCCCATACGTTTTCCAGAGCTTCTAAATCATCCATCTTGCCCTGTCTTAAGAATGTTTCCATTCCAGATTCTCTAATAGCACTGGCTACTGCTTCGGAAGCTTTCTTTTCGTAAATAGAAGTTTTTATTCTTCTTAATATTTCGAAAAATTCATGAACTTTAATTTTTGCTGAATCGTTTAGATCGTTTTGGTTTCCTGCTATTAGTTTTGCGAGTGTTACCTTACCTATTCCTCTTGTTGGGACGTTTATGATTCTGGTTATGTCAGATGTACTACTTTCATTCATTGATGCACGCAAGTAAGAGAGAATGTCCTTAACCTCTTTTCGTTCGAAGAATCTCGTGCCTAGAACTTGATACGGAACACTTTTTCTAATTAAAGATTCTTCTAGTAATCTTGACTGAAAATTTGCTCGATAAAGTATGGCGATGTTTTTTGGTTCTACCCCCTTCTCGATCAAGTCATTTATTTTGTCTGCAACACTTCTCGCTTCATCTTTATCAGTAAGATTTTCTATCAAAGATATTTTTTCTCCGACAGTGTTTTGAGTGAATAATCTTTTTTCTTTTCTTAGTAAATTTTTAGAGATTATTTTATTTGCTGCCTCAAGAATATTTTTTGTTGAACGATAGTTTTCTTCTAGTAAAACTACTTTTGCATCAGGATAATCTTTTTCGAAATCTAGTATATTTTGAAGGTTAGCTCCTCTCCAACTGTAAATAGTTTGGTCTGCATCACCTACAACACATATGTTTCTATTTTTTTGAGCTAATGCTCTAGCGATCTCATATTGGGTTTTATTGGTATCTTGGTACTCGTCTATGTGTATGTACTTCCATATATTAGAGTAGTACTCTTTGACATTACTATTGTATTTAAGTAGAGAGGCTGTCTTTAGAAGTAAGTCGTCAAAATCTAAGCTGTTGTCTCTTTTTAAGATCTTTTCATATTCTGGCCAGACCTTTTTAGCTACTTGTCCTATTAAGTCTTTTCCGTCTGGATTATAGCCTGTCCATTCAAGCATCTCTCCTTTTGCACGGCTGATTGTATTCAGAATTGCGTTTGGTTCTATTTCTTTAACATTAGCGCCCACTATTTCCATGGCTTCTTTTACAGCTCTCTTTGAGTCTGCTCTATCAAATATTGAGTAATTTCTATTAAGACCTATTAATTGGGCGTTTTCTCTTAATATGTGCACTCCTAATGAGTGAAAAGTAGCCATAAAAGGCATGCTTTGGTTAGAAACTGGGAAATTTAAACGTTTCTCGTTCTTAATTAATGAGGTTATTCTCTCCCTCATTTCTTTTGCTGACTTATTTGTGAATGTGATAGCTAAAATAGACTCAGGATTAGCCCCTTTTAGGATTATTTCTAGTATTCTGTGTGAAATTGTCTTGGTTTTTCCAGCTCCTGCACCTGCTACGATTAAAAGTGGTCCGTCTATTGTAGAAACGGCTTCTTTCTGTCTTTCGTTTAGTGAATCTGTGTGTATCATTCGATAATTATAGCATTTTATAACTGTGGATTACGTGTGGACTAGGGCTTAGATTTATAAAGTTTTTTGAGATGTTGGTTTTGATTTATTTTGCAATAAAGCACAAAACCTGACAAGGTTTGTGTTTGACAAAAAGTTTTAATTGTTGTTATCAACAGGATGTTAAGAATGCTTATTGACTTATCTGGTATACCGTATATCCTAAGAATATGTTCGCTAGGTCTTGCGAATGTGAATGGCTCAACTAGGCCCTAAAATATATAAAAAACAACAGAAAGACTAATTCCAGTGTTCTATTTCTGCACCCCGAAACGATTGACCAATTTATGAAATTATATTCTAATTCTACAGTAAAAAATAATAAAATTATTAGAGGTTTTCTGTCCCTTGTAGTTTTATCTGCTGTCTCTATTCCTACCACCGCTTCTGCTTCGGTGTTTTCTATTTTTGGTGATGTTTTTACTAATAAATCAGTAGGTGCTGCACAGATGTCATTAAATTCTCAGAACATACAGTTATTAGAGGCACCAATAAACGCAGATCCTCTAGTTTTAACTAAGGAGGCTGATATTGTTATGACTAATTCGTCAGTACTAGATTCTGAAGCGGGTCCATCGGGTTCTAGTGCGGATGTGTTAGAGGCTAAGAGTATAAATGGACAGATTTCAGTATATACCGTTAAGAAAGGCGATAATATATCTAGTATTGCTAAATTATATGGTGTTTCAGTTAATACTATTCTTTGGGCAAATAACTTATCTAAGGGCGTTGCCTTAAAAGAGGGACAAGATCTAATTATCTTGCCTATTTCTGGTATAAACCATGTTGTTAAGAACGGAGAGACTCTTTCTGGAATCGTTAAGAAGTATGGTGCTGATATGGATGAAGTTTTAGCTTATAACGATTTAACCGTTAATTCTGTTTTAAAGTTGGGAGATGAGATTTTGATGCCAGACGTTGATATCGCAGAGCCTACTGCCGTAGCTTCTAAAACAAATTCTTCAACAGCTGGTACATCTAGATATCTTGGTGGAAGTGGTCCTTATTATCCTGGATATTATGCAATGCCTATATACGGTGCTCATAAGACACAAGATACTCATGGATGGAATGGTATAGATTTCGGTGCTCCAATAGGAACTTATATCTATGCTGCTGCTGATGGTGTTGTGACTGTTAGTACAATGAATGGAGGATGGAATAAGGGTTATGGTAACTATGTGGTTATTAATCATCCAAATGGAACTCAGACTCTGTATGGTCATGCTACAGCTGTATTCGTAAAGTATGGTGACTCAGTGAAAAAGGGTCAGGTTATCGCATCGGTCGGTTCTACTGGTAAGTCTACTGGTCCTCACCTACACTTTGAAGTTAGAGGAGCTGCAAACCCATTTAGTAAGAAGTATTTAGGATACTAATTAAATTTATTTATATTTTTACGATATTGTAACGCCTCTAGAATATGAGGTGTTTTTATTTCAATACTATTTTCTAGAGCTGCTATTGTTTTAGATACTGAAATTATATTTTTAATCTCTCGTGTAGACATATTAAAAATTTGGCTAGCATCTAGTATTATTTTTTTAGAATTTTCGTTTAATGATATTTCTTTTCTTAGTCTTATTCTAGCTGAATATATTTTATGTTTGATATCGTCTGTTGAGATTTCATTAGATGATTTACACTGTATGATTTTTTCATTATTAATATCATTCATTTCTACCCAAATAGATATTCTATTTGATATCGGTCCAGATATTTTGTTCTTATATTCATTCAATGTTTTACTATCACATGTACATGTTCTATCTCTTGAACCGTAAAATCCACACTTACAAGGATTCATTCCTGCAATTAATATGAAATCAGAAGGATATTTAAAGTTAAAGCTGGATCTATTAATCTCTATATATTTATCTTCCATCGGTTGTCTCAATGACTCTATAGATCTAGACTCAAACTCTAAAAATTCATCAAGAAATAAAATACCATTATGAGCTAAAGTTATAGCACCAATATTGTTTGCCCCTCCTATTATCGAAGCGTATGAAGCAGAATGGTGCGGGGATATAAAAGGGATTTTTATTTTCTCGTCTTCTAGATTATTGATAGAGTTTATCTTCAGTATTTCTAGGCTTTCTTGATAGTTTGGTTCAGGTAGTAATTCTATAGATGATCTTGCTAACGTAGTCTTACCACTTCCCGATCTTCCCCATAAGGCCATATGATGTTTGCCTGTTAAAGATATAATTAAAGCTCTTTTTGCGAATTCATTTCCGATAATCTTTGAAAACATTTTTTCAGAATCAGGATCTTTATTTTTAACTATTTCAGTTAATTGTTCCGATGTTTTTAATATGTTTGTATTTAAGTATTCAACACACTCATTTAAAGAGCTTACTGGTATTATTTCTATATCTATATTTTTATAAATCGTACTGTAGTTAGCTTTAGGGATTATTATCTTTTTGTAGTGTGATTCTTTTGCTTTTAAAACTGCTAAGAATACCCCTTTTGTTTTTATTAGCTCGCCATTTAAATTAAGTTCACCTATAAATATAGCATCTTCGATATTTGTTTTAATAATATTCTTTGTAGCTAGATATGCTATCGCTATGGGCAAATCAAACAAAGATCCTTCTTTTTTAATTGAAGCGGGTGATAATGATACTGTGATTTTATTATTAAATTGTTTTGGTGGTCCATACCCAGAATTTTTAATAGCAGAAGATACTCGGTCTTTGGCTTCTTTAATGGATCTATCTGTCATGCCAACTATATTAAAAGAGTGAAAACCTTTTGAGATATCTATTTCTATTTTGATTAGCTCACCTAAATTGTTTAAGTTTGGTTGGATGCTTGCTACTTTAAAATAATTCATTAGAAAATTATATTTCTTTATGGTTAAAGAAATATAGGAGAATTATAAAATCTAAATAAAATAAAACCCCTTTAAGGGGTTTTATTTTATTAAATTACTTTAGTGCTTACGCTATCTTTTTTACACAATTTAGCTGCTGGGTTCGCTATTAGTTTAGCTTCCTCTATTTTTCCTCCGCAAGCTTCACAAATACCGTAGGTTCCCTTATCTATTTTTAGTAGTGCACTCTTTACTTCGTTAAATTGAGTTTCTAATTGCTTCAAGATACCACTATTACCTTCAAAATGCTCTATCTTATCTGCTAATTCATTGTCGTCGGCAGAATCAATATCCATATTCTCAGGAACTGGTTCCCAGTCAGATGGATTGTCGGGGTTAATTCTACCCACAGTTTTGAGTTCCTCTTCGAGGTTCTTTAACTCATCCTGTAACAGTTTTTTGAACTGTTCATTGCTCTTTTTCATGGGGCTATGCTATCACATTTTACACTATCTTACAATCTTCCTTTTGTTGTATGAATTTACCACTGCTCTAAGGGTTTCTTCGTTTGTTGTGATGACTAAATTATCCTGATCTATAAAGCTATAAAGAATAATAGTGTCTTCCTCAGACGGTCCTTTTTTTAGTGCTCTTACATCCTTATTTTCTATCAATTCATCTGTGAAATTTTTGAGACTGTATTCGCCTGTGTTTGATGAGCTTAGAATTCCACTTTCAGATACGAATAAAGGTGTAAATTCCATTCTCATATCATTTTCGAAGCGAAGCATAGCGGCTAATGCACCTTGGAAAAAAGATACTTTAGATATTATGAATGGACTGTTTTTGACTCCATTACTATAAACTCCTAGCATGAAGTCGCCTTTTAATGATGAATATAGTTGCTCGGGGATTTTAATATCAGACATCTCTAAAAAAGTCTGTATTGATATATCTGAACCACCATCTCTCATTGAGCTGTCTTTTCTAAAGTAAATATTTCTAATTTTATCTTTTGCTAAAGTTGCTCCTATAGCAGAGATTAGTTTAGTGGTCTCTATTTTATCAGATATACCTACGATAAATTTTTTGTTTTCATCAGCGGGTATTATTGTAGAAACATTTTCTACTGGTTCAATTTTTTTAGCTGGTTCATTATTAGCTAATGTACTTATAGAATATAGATAGTATCCCCCATATCCACCGCCTGCCAGGAATAATAGGATGAATAATCCCATTAATAAATTTTTCCAAGGAAAAGAGAAGTTTTTAGGTATCTCTTCACTGTTTACTATTGTCTGATCATAGACTGCTTGCTCTAGTATTTGGTTTTGTGTTGGAATCTGGCTATTAAGTTCCTGTTCTCTTCTGTATGTGCTACCATCTAGATTATTTTGGATCATTCTACCAATACCTATTTTATTTGGTTCGGTGTTTTGGGCTTCTGTTGCATTAATTTTGACTTGATTTTCTGATATGTTTAATTTCGACTCAAAATTTTCTACACTAGAATTATTAAGATTACTAAATGGTTTGGCATCAGGAATTAAGCTACTTTTTATTACAGGTTCTATCTTTGGACTTGGTTTATATTCCGATCTTGGTTGAAGTGGTCTTTGAATAGGTTTAGTAAAACCTTGGTTTCTTGGTGTATTTGATATTGATTGAGTTCCAGAATGAGCTTCGCTTTCAGCAATTGCAATCTTAATTTTAGACATGTTCTTAGATTGCATGGCGTCTCGCATGTCTTCTTCTAGTGTTCTTATAGGTCTAATCTTAGGATCCTGTGGATTAGGAGTTATTGGGTTTGTGTTTGGGTTTTGTGGATTATTGGTATCCATTTATTTTTTTATAACTTAGGTGTGTTTTGAAGATTGTTTTCACTTACTGCTGGCTGTGTTGGGGTTGGTGTACTCTGAGTTGGTCCTGTTACAGTTGCTACTGTTTTTGAAATTATTGGTTTAATAAAATCTTTATCGGCTTGCTTAATAGATAGACTATATCTTCCTCTCTCGTCCTTCTCCTTTATTATAACAGGAATTTTCTGTCCTACCTGTAAATATTTAGAAACAACATCTACTCTGAATGGTGCTATTTCTGAAATATGGACTAGACCTTCGGTGTCATAACCTATTTTAACGAATGCACCGAATTCCATAATCTTTGTAACTACTCCTTCGAATCTCTCTCCCGCCTTGTATTCTCTGGTCATTCCGTTAATTATTGTGTAAGCTTTTTCTGCTGTACCATTTTTACCTGTAATAAATACTGTTCCGTCATCGTTTATATCAATAGCCTCTACCCCTGTTTCCTCTTTGATTCCTTTAATCATTTTTCCTCCAGGACCGATAACTAGGCCAATCATATCCTGTTTGATTTTTAGAGTTAGAATCTTTGGAGCAAATACAGAAATATCTTTTCTTGCTTCTGGAATTGCTTTCTCTATTACGTCTAGAATTTGGAATCTTGCAGATTTAGCTTTTTCAAAAGCTTCTCCTAGTATTGATACTGGAATTCCGTCTACTTTAACGTCCATCTGAATAGCTGTTACTCCTTCTCTTGTTCCTGCAACTTTGAAATCCATATCACCGTAATGATCTTCTGGACCCTGAATATCTGTTAGAACTTTATATTCTTTATCATTTCTAATCATTACTCCAGATGAAATTCCAGCTACAGGTCTCTTAATAGGAACACCTGCATCTAATAGAGCTAGTGTCGATCCACACACTGAACCCATTGAAGTAGAACCGTTTGATGAAACAGCTTCAGATACTACTCTTATTGTATAAGGGAATATTTCCTTTGCTGGAATCATTGGTGTTAAAGCCTTCTCAGCTAGAGCACCGTGACCAATTGATCTTCTACTTGGGTTTCCTGTTTTACCCGTCTCTCCTGTTGAGAATGGAGGGAAATTATACTGGTGTATATAGCGCTTTCCATCACCATTTTCTGTACCCTCTGTTACTTGAGCATCTCCTGGAGCTCCTAGTGTTAGGATGGACATAATGTGAGTCTGGCCTCTATAGAATATTCCACTACCGTGTAGAAGTGATGATATACCACCTGCTTGTGCATACAATGGTCTAATTTCATCGAGCCTTCTACCATCAGCTCTTTTACCATTATCGATTGCTTGATCGTGAATGAATTGATTCACTTCTTCTTCAAAAAGTTCATCAGCTCTGATCTCGCTCTCTTCTGGAAGTTTTTCTGTTACTAGATTTGACCAAATTCTTCTAAGTTCTTCTATGCTATCTCCCCCAGGGATATTACTTAATATGTATTTTTCAAACTGATTTTTAATTTCTGAAGTGAAAAGATTTTTAAGAGCATCACTTATTATTGGCTGAGGTATTGAGATTTTTGCTTTTCCAATTTCTTTAATTACTTGTTTTTGGAATGCTTGGATTTTTTCTATTTCACTAGAAGCGAATTCCATAGCAGAAATAATATCTGATTCTTTAGCTTCATTACCACCAAGCTCAATCATGTTTATTTTTCCATCCTTACCACAGGCTACTAGTTCAAAATCAATGTCAGCAGATTCTCTAATTTCTTTTAGAGGATTTACTATTAGTTCGTTCGAACCTTTCTTCTTTAGAATTCTAACAGCGGTTACTGGACCGTTCCAAGGAATATGAGATGTTCCTATAGCTAAAGATGCTCCTAGTACACCCATGATATCAGGTGCCTCACTGTTTACTGCTACTGTGGATACTATTACCTGTATTTCATTTCTTATCCAATTATCAAATAATGGACGAATAGTTCTGTCGATTATTCTTCCAGAAAGTACAGCTTCTTCAGAAGGTTTACCTTCTCTTCTAGTGTATCTATTTCCTAGAATCTGACCTGAAGCATAGAATTTTTCTTCAAATTCAACAGTAAGAGGTAGAAAATCAGTCCCTTCTTTTGCTGATTGAGACATTACAGCGGTAGCTAAGATAACGCTTTCGCCATACTTCACCATTACTGAACCATGAGCATTCCCTGCTAAATCACTAAAAACAGCGGTAAGCTCTTTGCCTCCGATAATTGTTTTAAATTCTTTCTTATTCATTTTTTATTAGTCCTCCAAATGTTAGGTTTCAAAAGTATTTGGTACTATCGCAATAGCTTTTTGAGGCTTTTGTGATATTCCCTTCTATCACTTTTAAAAACTACATATTTGGAGGATGGTTAATTATTAACTTCTTGATTTTAACAGAAAAGTTAAATTAATTAAAGCTTTTTAAATGGGAAATAAAAAGCGAAAATCGGCCAGTTTTAAGGGCCGATTTTCGCTTATCTGATAATTAGACTTATCAGGATCTGTAAACTAAATTAAATTGTTGATTTTACTTATCCTTTCTATCTTTCTTATCTGTATTATTTTGTATATTTGGTCTCTTTCTATTGTTCTTATTGATCGGGTTAAAGTTTCTGTTCTGAATATAAGGTTTCTGGCCAATTAGATAACGATCTGTATCAAGGTCTAAATCAAAGAATTCATCACAAGATTCTATTAATTTACTTGAAGTAGACTTACCAAATGAAACTACTTCTACCTGACATCCACTGTGCATCTGTAAGTATTCTACTAGTGGAACGAAGTCTCCGTCTCCTGTTAATAGAATTATTGTATCTAGTTTTGGAGCCATTTTAATAGCGTCTACTGCTAGACCGACATCCCAGTCTGCTTTTTTTGATCCTCCAGAAAATATCTGAAGATCTTTTGTCTTTGTTTCAATACCTACTTTTGCTAAAGCATCGAAAAAGTTCTGTTCCTCACCACTTTCTGTTGAGATTACGTAAGCAATTGCACGTACTAATGCACGTTCTGCTACCGCATCTTTAACTATATCTCCGAAATTTACCTTTGAATTATAAAGGTTTCTAGCCGTATGATATAGATTTTGTGTATCGATGAAGACACCGACACGCTGTTCTTTATGTTTAATTATAGACATATAAATATTAGATTAAAATTTATGTAAAAATTCTGAAAACTCGCACTTCGCACATTGTTTATAAAAACCACGCTTATGAATAAAAATTCATTAAATTCTTTTTGACAAAGATAATTAAAATTTAAAAAATAAACTTAACTTAGAATTTAACTAATTTAGAGTTTTAAAAAATGTAACTCTATAACTAATTTAAATTATACTACTAATCCTCTCTAAAACAGAACCGCCTAGTGGCGGTTCGTGTAAAGATTACTTTTTCTTAAGTTCAAGCTTCTTTGTGATAGCTTGGTATCTTTTTGGAGAATTTTTAAGTAAATAGTTAAGATGTGACTGTCTGTCTGCTACTAAACCTAGAAGACCTCTTCTTGAGTGGTTATCTGCAGCATGTTTCTTAAGATGACGAGTCAATTCCTCGATTCTTTCGGTGATTATAGCGATCTGAATCTCAGAAGATCCGGTATCTTTATCGTGAATACCGACGTTCTTTATGATCTTTGTTTTCTTTGTCTTTGAAAGCATGATTGGCACATAATAGCATAAAACGGTTTAACATGCAAGTAGCTTATCTATTCAGAGAGTATGGCTTATTAAATACATGATTAGATACACATTAAGCGACATATATGACTCTTTCAAAACAGATTAAAAAGTATATACTTAAGTCATGTCGCAAAACATAGAAGAAATGAAGAAACAGTTCTTAGAGTATGTTGAAATAGAAAAAGGACGTAGTCTAAAAACTGTTGAAAACTATGAGCATTATCTATCTGTTTTCCTAGATTTCGCCAAGATTAAGAGTCCAGAACAGATTACCGACTCCCTATTAAGAGAGTATAGATTGTGGCTTAATAGAAGAGAATCTGGTTCAAAAAAAGACGGCATTAAAGAAACTTTAAAAAGAAAGACTCAAAATTATTATCTTATTGCTCTAAGGTCTTTTCTTAAATATATGTCAAAACGTGGCTTAAATACTATGCCTGGTGAGCGAATTGAACTCGCTAAGGTTCCTGAAAGATCACTAGATTTGATATCTCTACCAGAATTGGGTCGTATAATTGCTGCCCCAGATACTTCTAATCTTAGAGGTTTAAGAGATAGAGCTATTTTAGAGACCTTATTTTCTACTGGTTTACGTGTTTCTGAATTATGTGGTTTACCTAGAGAGCTTGATTTAAGTCATGATGAATTCTCTGTTCGCGGTAAAGGCGATAAAATTAGAGTAGTGTTCATGTCAGAAGATGCTAAAACTGCCATAAAAGCTTATTTAGCTAAACGAGATGATATGGATGATGCAATGTTTGTTCAAATAAACAACAAAAAACTGGCTGAAGATAAGGATAAAACACTCAGATTGACTCCTAGATCAGTAGAGAGAATAGTAAAATATTATGCAATCAAAGCGGGTGTTTCAAAAAAGGTCACTCCCCACGTTCTTAGACATTCGTTTGCTACTGATTTGCTTAGAAACGGTGCGGATCTACGCTCGGTACAAATGTTACTAGGTCACGCTAATATCGGAACAACGCAGATATATACACATATAACAGACAGTGAACTTAGAGACGTGCATAAGAAGTTTCACGGGAAAAGTAAGATTTAAGCTATTAAAATATAAGCAAAAATATAAAAATGGATTTAAAAATCCATTTTTATGTTTTTTGTGTTAAATTTAGTGTATGAAAATCATTTGTTGGAATGTTAACGGAATTCGCGCTTTGGTAAAAAAGGGCGCATTTGATTGGTTAATTAACGAATCTCCAGACATTTTCTGCTTTCAGGAGACCAAAGCCCATCCAGAACAATTAGACGATTCCGTTAAGAATTTAGAAGGTTACACATCATATTTTGACCATTCTAAGGTAAAAAAGGGATATAGTGGTGTAGCCGTATATACTAAAAGTAAACCAGAAAAGGTGGAATATGGTATGGGTATTCCAGAATTTGATGAAGAAGGACGTATGCTTGCTTTATTTTTTGGTGGCGATGCCTTCTCTGGTCAGATGAGTAGTCCATTTTTGTTTGTTAACTGTTACTTCCCCAATGGTGGCGGTGGTCCAGAAAGATTAGATTATAAAATGCGTTTTTATGATGCATTCCTAAAATATGTTGAAAAATATACACAAAAAGGTATTCCTGTTATATTTTGTGGTGATGTTAATACTGCTCATAAAGAAATCGACTTAGCTAGACCGAAAGAGAATGAAAAAAATACCGGCTTCTTGCCTATGGAAAGAGCCTGGATTGATGAAGTTGTTAAGCTTGGTTATGTAGATACATTTAGAAAATTTTATCCGAATTTAGAAAATAAATTTTCTTGGTGGGATATGAAAACTTTTGCACGAGAAAGAAATGTTGGTTGGAGAATTGATTACTTTTTTGCAAATAAGTTTGCTATAGATAAAATAAAAAATGCAAAAATTCACGAAAAGATTTTAGGAAGTGATCATTGCCCTATTTCTATAGATATATAAAATATGGCTTATAATAAAGACTTTTATGTCTTTTAAATAGTAAGAACAAAATGTCCTTTATAAAGGACATTTTGTTTACAGAGTTATCCACATAATTGTCCTTTACATGTCCTTTATATAAAAATATAATTATCTGCAGGTAAGACGGATTAGTGACATGTGGTCACTGAGGATGTCTCAGATCTTTAAATAATTTTTTTGAGGGTTAGTGGTTATCCCTCAATCTCAGTTCTAAAAGATTCGAGCTCTCAAGCGAGAATCGATGTAGAGATCTGTTCGGCAAATTGGACACAATGGCTTTCCCAATAATATTTTTTTGAAAGACCAGAATAGTGTCTCACGAATAGATTCTCGTAGTTTGAATCGTCCTGATGTTTAGGCTTAAATGCTTTAACTGCCTGATTGCCAGGAGGATTCCTTGTAAGTTTGCTAGCCCTTGCTAGCTGTTAGTTTAGTTCTTTTGATCTTTTGTTCCTTGTTCTTTTTGTTTCGACGCGTAAGGCCCTTCGAGAAGAAGGGCCTTTGTTATTTCTAATATTTATTAAGCAATAAGCTTTTACTATGAGGGGGTGATTTAATAGTAAAAACCTTATTTTACCTTGAATTTTCCACGTATTTTAGCTATTTCCTCCTCCTCTTTTTCTTGTTTTTTAGCTTTTCCCTTATCTGATAGTTCTTTTAGGGTAGTTATGTCTAATGTATTGAGTTTTAAAGCTTTTCCTTCCAGGTACTCTGCTGTATTAAGATTCGGATCTTCTAAAACTTCTTCCATTAACGCATTAAGTATTAAGCCTATTTTTGGTCCAGGTGTTTCCCGTGTAACCTCCATTATTCGGGAACCATCGATTTTCAGCATACCTACAGTAACAGGTGCTCTTAAAGCTTCTTCTATCATTGATTGATATTTTCTGAACCTATATGGTTCTTCTTTCGGTCTTCCTGTTCCTATTCTGTCACAGATTCTTACATACATAAGGTCCCAAATGTTTTCACGCCCAACATTTGCAACCATTCTTCTTACCGCGGATAGGGTTATTTGTTCTGGATCAGAGAAAAACATGTGCCATCTTACTAGCTTTGTTACCTTTTCGATTGTTTTCACGGGAAACTTAAGTCTATCAAGGACTTTCTTTGTTACACGTGAACCAACAACTTCGTGACCGAAAAACGTATTTTCTCCTGTTTCATGTGAAAATCTCTTTGTTTCTGGCTTTGATATATCGTGAAATAGGGCAGTAAGTCTTATTTCTAAGCTATATTCCTTATCAGCAGCGTGTTGGAGGCTCTTAAGTAGATGTTCCCATACGCTATAAATATGAGCTCCTTTTTGCGTAACACCTATACCGGTCTCTAGTTCTGGTATGAAATACTTAAGTAATCCTGTTTCATGTGAAAGAATAAGGCCGTCCATAGGTCTTGGTGACATTATTATCTTTATGAACTCGTCCCTTATTCTCTCTGCTGAAATCTTTGAAATAAGGCTAGAATTAGCAATTATGGCCTTTTTTGTATCGATGTTTAACGTGAAACCAAGTTCAGACGAGAATCTGATAGCTCTTAGCATTCTTAAGGCGTCTTCTCTGAACCTATCCTCTGCTTTTCCTACGGTTCTTATAGTTTTGTCCATTAGATCTTTTCTTCCGTTATATAGATCAGTTATTTCCGCGCTATTGTCCTTTATAGAGAGCGCTAGCGCATTCATGGTAAAATCCCTTCGTCCAAGATCATCTTCCAGCTTATCGCTAAATTTGACGTCTTTAGGGTGTCTATAATCTTCGTACTGACCTTCGATTCTGAATGGAGTTACTTCTACAATATTTTTTTCATTGTTTTCATCTACTACTCCGACTGTTCCAAAAGTATTTTCATAGAATGTTCTAGGGAATAGGGCTACTATTTGTTCAGGTGTTGCGCTAGTTGTAATATCCCAGTCTTTTGGTTCTCTTTTAATTAAGACATCTCTAACACAACCACCTACTAAGTAAGCTTTATAGCCATTTTTCTCTAAAGTATTTAAAACCTTTATAGACAGTTCTGGTATTGTTATTTTACGTCCAAAAAGATCGATTTCCATTGATTTTATTGTTATTTTAAGGGTTAAATTGTGCGCCCGGCAGGACTTGAACCTACAACCCCTTGGTCCGAAGCCAAGTGCTCTATCCATTGAGCCACGGGCGCTTAATTAGAATAATAGCTTGATTTATTGTTTTTTTCTAGTGTAATTTTGTTTTGAGATACTACTCTTTTATATTTAAAAATATGTTTAAGGTAAAATTTTGCCCAATAAAGTTTGCATTTGCTATTGTTTTGGTGCATAATATTCGGAGCCAGATTCTACTTTTGTAAGTTTGATTTGGTTATATGTTAGATATAAGCGGGTATGGTTTAGTGGTAGCATGCGTCCTTGCCAAGGACGAGGTGGGAGTTCGATTCTCCCTACCCGCACATTATTTTGTTCGATAGTTTGGAATATTTCTTTTTCTTTATTAAACTCATTCTTTTGATTGTTTGAGTGGTTGTTTTTGTCTTAAACAAACCTTATCAGACCTAAGTTATACAAGTCTGGTCTTTGATATTGTTTTAAATAAAATACAATGTCTTTGAATTTATTTGAGCTAACAGGGAGGCTTCTGTCTAATTGAAAACTATATTTTTCAACATTATTATGAATAACTGTGGATAACTATGGGGATATTGTTTATAAAGGACATATTTTTATAAAGGAAACTCAATTAGACCTTGAAAAATAAGGCTTTTATAGTTTCACGAGAAACAAACTTTATCAACACTTTATTTAGAATTGTGTGTTTCTTTATGATGTTTTTGCCAAAATATGCCTATAAATAATATTAATATTGTAAAAACATGAATAAAATTGATATAGGATTGGTTGGGGAAAATATAACTTGTAAGGAGATTATGGGTAGGGGATTTCTTGTTTTCACAAGAAACTTTAGATCTAAATACGGTGAAATAGACATAATAGCTATTAAGGACAAAGTCATTTATTTTATAGAGGTTAAAACAAGTTTAAGTCGTTATTCTTTAAAAAATATTAAAAGCTTATCGGAGAGGATAGGGGTCAAGAAAATAAATAACATAAGGAGGACAGCAGAAGTTTTTATTTCAAATAATAAAGAAATTGATTTTGAGAGTATGTGTTTAGGTGTTTCATTTATCAATCTTAATAAGAATAAAAAAACTGCTAAATTAAATATCCAATTTTTACCACTATAAATATCTATAAAACACTAAAAAATTAGATTTTTAATATTTTATATGATAATATGTCCGAATAACGGAGTGTGGTGTAACGGCTAACATACATGACTTGGGCTCATGTGACTCAGGGTTCGAATCCCTGCACTCCGACTAGTTATGATTAAACTCATTAAGCCAGTATATGTTTTCTTTGATAAATTAGAAGATAAAATAAGGGCTTTTCTAAGTAAATTTCCAATAGTTTACGCTATTATAGGTGGTGTTTTTATAGTCTTATTTTGGAGAGGTGTTTGGCATACAGCTGATATTCTTCAGGAACAGGGAGGTATACTCGGTTGGATATTTTATGAACCTATAAATACAGTTATTTCTGCTGTTGGTCTTTTGGCTACAGGTTTATTCGTATCTATTTTTATTGGAGATGCAATATTGATATCTGGATTGAGTAAAGAAAAAAAGCTTTATGAAAAGACTGAATCAGAAATTAAGAAAGAGGTCTCTCAAATAGATCAAATGGAGTTACTTGAAACTGAAATAAAGAAAGATATACAAGAACTAAAAGGGGAGTTTGATCATATAAAAAGCGAGATAGATGAACTTAAGGTTAATAGTAATGATTCTTATATAAATAAGAATATTCAGGAATAAGTACTGGATTACTCATTTGGTTAGATATTAAAATTAAAGCAAATTTATGGCTTTTATAAAAAGAAAAGAAGACTTCGTTTGTGAGAAATGCGGAACTCAAAATATAGGTAATGGTTTTACTAATCATTGTTTTAAGTGTCTTTGGAGTAAGCATGTAGATAATGACCCTGGAGATAGATTGGCTAAGTGTGGAGGGCTTATGGAGCCTGTGGGAATGTTTATTGAGAGGGGAGAGAATAGAATACTATATCGTTGTGTTAAATGTGGTTTTGAAAGAAAAAATAGGATTTCAAAAGACGATAGTCCAGAAACCGTGATAGATATTTCAAAAAAACCATTTATCTGTTAGTATATGTTGCATAAGAGTTTTGTTTGGTGGTAATACAATGTTCTTGTTTGGTTTGTGAGCGTCGAGGGTTTTGTTTTTTAAAAATGCGGGTATGGTTTAATGGCTAGAATGACTGCCTTCCAAGCAGTAGATGGGAGTTCGATTCTCCCTACCCGCACAGTAGATTGTTTAGTGTAAGTTAACTCTAATTAAACGAAAAATAAAAAACACACATTACGTGTGTTTTTTATTTAAAGGAATTTTATTTTTGTCTGTTCTTAATTATTTTCTATGTTTAATCGCTAGAGTGTCTAAATAAAAAGTAAAACCGCCTAGATGGCGGTTTTACTTTAAAACACTAGTACTAGCGCTTTATATTACTTTACAGCTTCCTTTAGGGCTTTAGCAGCTCTGAACTTTGGAACCTTCATAGCTGGAACCTTAACGATTTCTCCTGTGCGAGGATTTCTAGCCTCACGTGCTGCTCTCATTTTAACTGAGAAAATACCTAGACCTGCAATAGAAACTTCGTCACCCTTCTTTAGAGTGTTGATGATTGAATTAATTGCTGTGTCTACTGCCTGTTCAGCCTGTACCTTGGTTCCACCAAGAACCTGATGAACTGCATCTACGATTGCTGTTTTATTCATAATAAATATTTTTTTAGCTTATAATTTTGCTTTAACTGTTTTAATTATATAATGAGCCATATTTTCGGCAAGTCCCTTAAAATAATCTTTTTTCTACACAATAAAAAACGGAAACTATCAAGTTTCCGTTTTTTATTAAAATGTTTAATTTTTTAGATTATCTTGCGAACTCAATAACACGATTTTCTCTAATAACAGTTACCTTAATTTCACCTGGATATTTTAGGTCTTGTTCTATTTTTAGGGCTATATCACGGGCTATTTTATGCGCTTCAAGATCATTGATTTCTTCTGGTCTAACGAAAACTCTGATTTCACGACCTGCTTGTAAAGCGTATGATTTTTCAATTCCTTTGAATGAATTTGCGATAGCTTCAAGTTCTGCTAGTCTCTTTAGATAATTTTCTATACCATCTCTTCTGGCACCTGGTCTAGAGCCAGAGATAGCATCTGCAGTCTGAACGATTCTTGATTCTACTGTTTCATAAGGATACTCCTCATGATGTGCCTGCATTGCTTTTATCACTGCTTCAGGAGCTCCGAATTTCTGTAGAATTCTCTTTCCAATCTCTACATGAGTACCTGCTACCTCGTGGTCTAGGGCTTTTCCTATATCGTGGAGTAGGGCACCTGCTTTTGAAACTTGAACATTAGCACCAATCTCTTCTGCAATCATTCCTGCAATATGAGCCATTTCTACAGAGTGTTGTAGAACGTTCTGCCCATAACTTGTTCTAAAGTGTAAACGGCCTAAAATAAGAACTATTCTAGGATCTAGCATGTTTAGAACACCACACTCATAAGCTGCTTGTTCACCCTTCTCTTTAATAACTTTATTTATACTTTCTTTTGCATCCTCAACTACTTTTTCGATTTTAGCTGGTTGTATTCTTCCGTCTTTAATTAGTTCTTCTAGAGCAGTTCTTGCAACTTGTCTTCTGATTGGGTCGAAAGATGAAATTGTTATAGCACCAGGAGTATCATCAACTATCAGTTCAACGCCAGTTATTCTTTCAAAAGCTTTAATATTTCTACCTTCTTTACCAATGATTTTACCTTTCACTTCATCACTAGGTATTTCAATTGTTGTAGATAATATATCTGAAGCCACTGAGCTTGCTAGTCTTTGGATTGATGTTGCTAGAATTTCCTGAGCTTTCTTTTCTAGGGTCTCTTCACCTGTGATTTCTAGCTTATGTATCTTAGCTATAATGTCAGCTTCGTGGTTCTTCTCGACAGACTTAATAAGAGTATCTTTAGCCTCTTCTTCTGTCATCTTCGCTATTTTTGCTAACTCTTCCTTTTTGCTTGCTTCTAGTTTGTCTGCTCTCTCTTTTATCTCTCTAATCTCAGTAATTTTACCTTTTAGAGCCTCAGCATCTTTATCAATATCAACCTGTCTCTTATCAAGAAGATCTTCCTTTTTAATCAGTCTAGCTTCTGTTTGAAGGTTTTTTTCTTCTTTGTCTTTTAGTTCTTTCTTAGTACCATCTAACTCTTTCTTTGCACTCTCTAAATCAGCCTCTGCTTTTTTCTCTGCTTCGTCCACAATCTTCTTAGCGTCCTCTTTTGCTTTTAGGAGCATTTCCTTAATTTCGAGCTCCATTGAGCCCTTTTTTCCAAGCGATATAATAAGGCGAAGGTAGTAACCAATGGCTAAACCAAACGCGCCTACTAATCCGGCGAGGAGTAGTATCTTTGTCGTCGACATGTTAAGTAACTATTCTTTTCTAATGCTTGCGGGAACTAGCGGAATTTTTGTTATTTAAAGAATTGAAAATATTAGAAATTCTGTATTTCAGGCGTCCGGAATGCAATCGAAAAGGATTAAAACACCATTCTATTAATGGCTTAAATATATAACGGATTTTATTTTTCGTCTAGCTTGACTTCTTTGGTGGTAATACCTTGTCTATTAAGCCATATTTCTTAGCTTCTTCACCTGACATGAAGAAATCTCTATCCACATCTTTTTCAATCTTAGAAATAGCCTGTCCTGTGTTTTCAGCTAACATCTTATTCGTAGTTTCTCTCATTTTTATGATTCTTCTTGCACTGATCTCTATGTCTGAAGCCTGACCTTCTGCGCCTCCGTGTGGTTGATGAATCATTACTTCTGAATTTTGTAGTGAAAATCTCTTACCTTTCTTACCAGCTGAAAGTATTACAGCAGCCATAGACGCAGCCATTCCGACGCATACAGTAGAGACATCGTTTTGGATATGTTTCATTGTGTCTATGATTGCAAGACCAGCTGTTACAGAACCGCCTGGTGAGTTTATGTATAGTTGAATATCTTTTTTAGGATCTTCTGATTGCAGGAATAACATTTGAGCAATAACTAGGTTTGCTACATTGTCATCTATAGGTCCTCCTAAGAATATAATGTTATCTTTTAATAGGCGAGAGTAGATATCGTAAGCTCTCTCTCCCATATTTGTTTTTTCAATTACTGTTGGTATAAGCATGTGAGGATTTTATCAGACAGATGATGATTTGACAAATTTATATAATCATGGAGAATTTATGCATGCGATTACATAGATTTTATATTAAAGAGTTAAATGGCGACCAACAGGCTATTATAAAGTCTGTAGAGGGTATTGATACTTTAGAAATTACTGATACTGGACTGATTAATCAAATTAAGAATGTTTTTAGATATGAAATAGGAGATGAGCTTATTATTTTTGGTGATGGTTATGATCATTTATGTTCAATTATGGAGATAGATAGGAAAGTAATAAAAATTTCTAAAGGAGATAGAGTAAAATCAAAAAACAGAAAAGATAATATAGTTTTCGCTGTCTCACTACCCAAGAAGGATAAATTTGAGTGGATTGTTGAAAAATTAAGTGAAATAGGTGTTTCTTCTGTGATTCCTTTAATTTCTGAAAGAACAGAAAAGACAGGTATTCAATCTGATAGATTAAATAGAATTTCTATAGAAGCCACAGAACAGTCTGGTCAAGATAAACCCATGAATATAGGCGATATACAGAAATTAGAACAATTTTTAGATTCAGAAGAATATTCTGCTTTTGATAAATATTATCTAGATTTTGACGGTGAGGATGTCTTAAATTTTAAAAATTCTAAAGATAATTTAAATAAAAATATTATTATTCTAGTTGGGCCAGAGGGTGGTTGGGGAGAGCTTGATAAAGAATTATTTATAAAGCACAATATTAAATCTTTTAATATTGGCTCTACTGTTTTAAGAACAGAAACCGCCGCTATAGTAGCGGCGGGTATTTTCTGTCTTTAGTTTTTAAGTCTCTTAATTAAAGATTATTTTGCAGATTTCTTAGTAGCCTTCTTCTCTTTCTTTGGCTCGTCAGTTTTTTCTACTTTATCCTCTTTAGAGTTTTCTGACTTTAGACCATCTAAGAATTCTAGAACTTTCTTATTTGTTAGTATCATTTCAGCATATATGTGTGTAGCGTCATGATCTGCGTCTTTGTACTGTTCTAGTAGATAATGTGCTAAATCATGAACTTCTTTATCTTCAGGTCTAAGATTTTCTTTTCTAGCAATTTCATTCACTAGAACCTGTGTCTTAGCTCTCTTTTCTGCAGAATCTTTCCACTCGTTCTTTAGATCTTCTAATGTTTTATTGATGCTCTTTAGGTAGTCTTCCATTTTCATCCCAGAATTTTGTACATCAGATTCCATCTGACCAACCATTCTATTGAGTTCGCTATCAATCATTAGTTTAGGGATTTTTGCCTTAGACTCTTTATTTATTTCCTCTAGTATTTCAAGTCTTAGTTTTTCTCTTTCTGTATCCGCCTTGTCCTTCTTTAAGCCTTCTTTTACACGGTTTTTTAAATCTTCTACAGTGGCGAAGTTTCCTAATTTCTTTAGAAATTCCTCATTTAATTCTGGTACTTTAGGAGTCTTTCCATCTGCTTCTAGACCAGCATGCATATTTCTTATATGCATTAATGCCTCATCAACTTCTTTTTCAGCAATCTCTAAATCTTTTAGAGGTTTTTCTAGTATCTTAACTGCGATCTTTTTGTAATCAGGAAGTTCTACTTTTGGATATACTGAAGATGTAATAGTAAATTCGAAATCGTTCTCAAGAGCTAATTTCTTTATTTTGATTTCTGGTTTTCCGATTGGATCTAGTTTATTTTCTATAATTATCTTTGAGTAAACATTAGAAATTATTATTTCAGCAGTTTCCTGAAGTATTCCAAATTCACCTATTTTCTGAGCGATAATTTTTTCTGGAACCTGTCCTTTTCTAAAACCAGGAAGTTCTGCGTGTTTCTGTAGATCTCTTACAGCTTCAACTCTGTATTCCGCTAGGTATTCCTTATCAATTACACAATTTATCTCAATTTCTGAGCCCTCTAGCTCTTTAATATCAATATTCTTAATCTTTATCTCTTTATTTTTAGACATAGTTAGTAAAGTCTATATATTTTAGGAGTAAAAAGCAAGAAATCCGCTTTTGGCGGATTTCTTGCTAAAAATTATTTTATTTTAATTATTTAATATTCTGGACATCAGAGCTTATATCATCGAAATTAAGATCATCGATGATTTGCTGATCGTCTGATACTTTAGCTGTATCATTTCTTGGGGCTACAGAACTAGTCGGTGTCTCTACTGGGGGAGCTACTTTTGAAGCTTCTTTAGTACTCCAAACATAGAAGGCACCAAGTATTAGTAATACTACTATAACTATTATAGCGATTACTGGTCCGATTGAAGGTTTTTCTATTGGCATGTTTTTAATAATTATTCTAACTTATTAATTTGTTGAAGTTGCTGTCTCTGGTGTTGAGGAGGTAGTTGTAGCTTCTGGTGATTTCTTTTCTGGGGCTACTGACTGTCTTATTTCATTTAATGCTCTTATAAGTAGCGTCTTTGACTCATTATTCAGTTTTACTATATCCTGAGCAGATTTTCTTACTGCTACTATCTGAGCTGAAGTTGAACTTGCGTTTATTGTTCCCGCATTAGTTTTTAATGTTTCAAGCAAGCTCTTTGATTTAGTTATGTTTGTATTTGCTTGTGAAATTAATGATTTAGCAGAATCTATTTTTTCTTTAGAGATTGTAGATGTTGCTGGGAGGTTATTTATTTTATCGTTTATTCTTATATATGCACTATCCAGTGTGATTATTTGGTTTTCTACGATTGAGACGATGTTTCCAAGTCTGTTTTCTCTACTCATCTTTATGTCACTTCTTAACTCCTTAACCTTATCTTTAGTCTCTTCTCTTAGTTCCTTAACCTGTGAGATCATTTCTGCTCTCATGGTCTTAAACTGTTCTTTAGACATTGTGGTTGAGGCTTTTAATAGCTTTACCTGATCCTTAATATCCCTTCTGAATACTGTTGTTGAAGCTTTCATATCTTTTATTTCGACACGATTCTTCATTATTTCGTTTCTGATATTTTTATTTTCATCCCTCATCTCTTTTCTTATCGAAGAAGATGCAAATGAATCTTTTTTAATATCTTTTATTTCTTGTCTGAGTTCTCTTCTAAATGGATTAGTTTTAGTGCTTGTTCCTGTATTGTCGTCTGATCCGTCTTTTGCATAAGCTATCGCTGATATGCTGAGCGACAGAATCATCATTAATGTTAATAATTTTTTCATAATTTTTTATTTAAATAATAATTAAACTAAACATGTATTGTGCGAGGCACACTACATCTATAATACAATTATACACAAAAGAACTTTCATTCGAAAGTTCTTTTGTGTATTTTTATATTATTTTTTTATCTAAAATTTATTTTTCTTCAATAACCTCAGAATCCTGGCCGTCTTTAGGGTTTGCGACAGCTTCCTCGTCGTTACCGCTTATTAGTGTTTCATAACCATCATCGTCAGATAAAGATTTTGTTTCATCAGAATCAGCGACTTCTTTTCCTGTTCCGCTTGAAATAATATCTATTTTCCAACCAGTTAATTTAGCAGCTAGACGTACGTTTTGACCGCCTTTACCTATTGCAAGAGACTGCTGGTCTTCGTTTACTGTTACTTCTGCTCTATTTTCTTCGCTAACTGTCTTTATGTTTAGAATTCTAGCAGGAGATAATGCTTCCTCTATAAATTTCTCTGGATTTTCATTCCATTCTATAATATCAATCTTTTCGCCACCTAATTCGCTTGTTACCGTAGAAACTCTTACTCCTCTTTGTCCAACAAGTGAACCAATAGGATCAATGTGCGAATCCTTAGAAAATACTGCAACCTTTGATCTTGATCCAGCTTCACGGGCTACTGCCTTAATTTCTACTGTACCCTGAGCAATTTCAGGAGATTCAATTTCAAATAGCTTTTCTAATAGCTTTGGATGTGATCTTGAAAGCTTTAAAACAACGCCTTTTGGTGATTCTTCTACATTTACTAGGTAAGCTCTGATTCTTTCACCTTGCTTGAATCTCTCTCCAGGAATCTGCTCTTCGTAAGGTATAACACCAATAGCTCTTCCCATATCTACGAATATAGTACCTCTTTCTACTCTCTGTACTGTTCCGTTTACTATACTATTTTCCTTTTTACCAAATTCTCCCATTACCGAAACTTTTTCAGCTTCTCTAATTTTCTGAATTATTACCTGTTTTGCTGTCTGTGCTGCGATTCTTCCATAATCACCCTTTGATTCTAGAGGGAATATAATTTCGTCATCAACCTTAGCATCCTTTTTGATCTTTAGAGCGTCTTCTAAAAGCATATGATGCTCTGGATTAAATCTGATTTTGATGTCTTCTTCGTTTGTGTTGGTTAGATCTTCTTCTGCTTCTTCGTCTTCCATTAGAACCTGAGATCTTTCGACTACGATTTTAACCTGATAAAACTCGGTTTTTCCTGTTTCTGAATCGAATGTAGCACGAACAATCTGGCCTTTCTTACCATATTCTTTCTTATAAGCTGTAGCTAAAGCAGAACTAATAGCCTCGAGAACTTTCTCACGAGGAACTCCACGTTCTTCTTCTAACTGTGCTAATACTGTGTTTATTACTTTTAGATCAAACATATATTTAATTTTTTTAAAAAAAATAGCCCGCCGAAGCGAACCATCATCACAAAATATCTTACCATAAAATAAAATTGTTAACAAGTGTACTGTAATTTATGGTTTTTTTGTTTTATAATTATCATTAAATAATATGTCTATTAATAATAGGAATCAATTAAGTTCTAAACACACCAATCTCTTAAAGTTAATATTTTTAGCAGTGTTAACTTTTTTGATTATTCTCACGGTTTTGTATATACAAATAAGTTTCAGTAATGATGCAAATATTAATACTGTAAATCTAAATAAAGGAGTCCGTTTAAATAAGACTGCAGCAATGGCTGAATTGAAAGATTCGATTAAAAATTCAGAACCAGTAACTGATTCTCAGAAAAATGAAGCATTAGAAATTTTAAGAAAATCAATAATTAACACTAAATAATAGTAATTTAATATCTAAAATATATGAGTAAAACTTTTTCACAATACGTTAAATTGTTAGCACTGAGTTTATTAGCAGTGCTAGGTGTCGGTTATGTTGTAGCTTGGGTAGGGCCTTCAAGTGTAGCTCCAAATGGTAATGTTGATGCACCTATTAATGTTGGTGGAGGAACAGTTGGAAACACATATATACAGACAAAGACTGGAATATTGAATCTTTTGCACTTAATAACATCAGATCTGACCGTCACTAATTCTGACGGAAGTACCAGTGGTATAGCAAGTGGTTCAGTATTAATGGCAGACGGTGACAATACTGGAAAGACCAAGTGGGGTAGCATAGTTCCAGGAGAAGGAATGTATTTTAGTTTCACTAGTAATCTTCCTCTAATAACAAGTTCTTACTGGTTTAGTTCTACCGTTCATAATAATACTGGTGGAACAGCTTGGGATAATAATGATTATAAGCCAGTGCCAGGTAGAGCACCAAATCTAAACACAGCCACTCCTAATGCTACAACCGCATATCAAAGTATTGATACTAAGCCTTTTACGAATGGAAAGGTAGCAAAGGTTTTATTGGTTAAAGTTCATTGTGTAGAGGCTTGGGTTTATATTTACAATTCAAACTTAATTTTGCCGTCTGAATATGCAAGTAACTTTTCTAGTAAGCAGTATAATCCTAATATAGTTTGTTACGCTACAGACAATCGTTCGGTTGTTCAGGATGCTGTAGTCTATCCAGATTCAAATGGTTTTATTAAATGGCAATTAAACGATATTGATACACCAACCTACTACACAGCTATCTATCTAGCTGGATATGCTTATTAAAAGCTAAAATGATTTCTCAAAAAAAAGATAGATATTATTTAGGTTTAATATTATTAGTAATAATATCTCTAGTATCAGTAGTTTCTAGTGGTGATATAAAAGCACAGTCGCCTTCTTCCTCAGATCTAAAAGGATGGCTTTGGTCATCTAATATTGGTTGGGTTAGTTTGAATTCTACTGATAGTGGGGCAGGCGGTGCAAATTACTCTGTTAAATTTTCTTCTACTACAGGAGTATTGAGTGGTTACGCATGGTCTGATGCTATTGGTTGGATTAGTTTTAATAATTCTATTAATGGGGCTTGTCCTTTGCAGGCAGAAGATGGTGGAGATTGTTCTCCTAGGGTTGATGTTAATACTGGTGCAGTTAAGGGGTGGGTAAGATCAATATCAGGTTGTCAGTATGACTTGTGGAATGGTCTTCAGTGTACAGGTGGTGGTCCTGGAAACGCTAATGGAGTATCGAGTGTTATTGGCGGGACTTTAAGTATAAGTACAACAACAGTTGTGGGAACGTCATCTGTCTGGACACAAAGAACATCTGGTTCAGATGGTCTTTGGAATTTAATAGCAGTATCTTCTGATGGTAGAAAAGTAATTGCTACAAATCAGGGTTATATTTATACATCTTCCGATTATGGTGTTACTTTTACTAAAAATACTAATCTAAGTGGAAAATATTGGTCTGGGGTAACTTCTTCAGCAGATGGAACTAAATTAGTTTTAGCAGTAGCTGGCGGTTACATCTACACCTCAACAGATTCCGGTGCAACTTGGACAGCTAGAACATCTGCTGGGTCTAGAAATTGGTCTAGCGTAGCGTCTTCAGCAGATGGAACTAAGTTGGTAGCTACTGTTGGAAGTTCATACGGAGGTATTAGTGGTTATATCTATACCTCAACAGACTCTGGTGCAACATGGACAGCGCAGACTTCGGCTGGTTCTAGAAACTGGATCGAAGCGGCTTCTTCAGCAGATGGAACTAAATTAGCAGTAGTTGATGTTAGCAGTGGTTTAACTAATGGTTACATTTATACTTCAACAGACTCTGGCGCAACTTGGACAGCTAGAACATCTGCTGGGTCTAGAGGGTGGTTGCACATAGCCTCTTCGGCGGACGGTACTAAATTAGTGGCAGTAGATGGTACTTTTAAAGGTAACTATAATACTATGACTAATGGTTATATCTATACCTCAACAGACTCTGGTGCAACATGGACAGCCAGAACATCTGCTGGGTCTAGAAGTTGGGGACACATAGCCTCTTCTGCTGATGGCGTTAGATTAGTTGCTGTAGATAATTCTTTTTTAAGCGATAGTAATGGTTATATTTATGTTTCTTTTGATTCCGGTGCAACATGGGTAGCACAGACTTCGGCTGTTAAAAGAAACTGGACTTCAGCAGCTTCTTCCGCTGATGGTTCAAGATTATTTGCTGGAGTTGGTACGTCTAATTTATATAGTGATTTATATAGTAATAATTATGTATCAAATTTCGGACAGCTTTATTCTGGTGTGTTTACTGTATCTACGGCAACATCATCAACTGGAAGTACTTCACTAAGTACTGTTAACTCCGGCTGGGACGGCTGGATCCACCTCTCTGGTACCAACCACACATCACCA
>CAYVEL010000002.1:0-61597 GCA_964450345.1 uncultured Candidatus Saccharibacteria bacterium
GATTCACAAAGTAGCCGAAATGTTACAGTGGTAAGGCCGGCACTTAGAGTTTCTTCTAAATTTAGACGCCCACTGCGAAAGCTTGGGCGTTTTAATTTTTGAAAAAATTAAAATCGCTTACAAATTAATTCGTAAGCGATTTTAATTAGATCATCATCCAAACTCTAAGGAGTAGGGACAGCTGACTGAATATCTGTATTTTCAACATTTTGATTTTCGTCTTGTGGTGGAACATTTCTATTACCGTTTAATCCCTGTCCTGATTGACCATCGGCTCTAAAATCCCTACCCTGATAATCTCCTCCTCTACCCTGTCCTTTCATGCGTACTGTAAAATCTCCATCTCTATCTCCGATATAAGGACGTGAAAATCCGAAACCACCGAAAGCTATAGATACTAATAAAATAACGAATAAAGCGATTGTTGAATAAAACAAAGCAATACTATATTTCTGGGAAAATTCTTTTATTTTCATATTTTTAATTTTAATTTAATAATTATCTTCAAACTTAATACAACTGATATCTGAAATATCTTTCATATTATTGACATACTGTATAAATAATGTCATTATCATAAAAAACAAACCACGGAGGAGGTTTATATGTCCCTTACCAAAAAAGAAGAAATTATATTAATTTTAGCAAAATCGCCAGTCCCTCTTAAGGGTCGGTTCGGACCACGCCAAATTCAAGATTGGTTTTGCTCTCTATATTTAGGCGTATTACTCTCTAAAGAAAATCCCAATTCCAAAATTCTAATAACCAGCAAGTTTGAAACCCCAGATGGTGGCAAGGAGATAAATGCCTATGAAGAAACCTTGAAAAAAGATTTCGGAATTACTAATGCAATCCTGCTTCAGGAAGGTTCAGAAACTGTCGGGCAATTGGTTGCGGGTTTAGAATACGCCACAAAAAATGATGCTAGCCTGATGATAGTATCTACCCTGTTACACGCCCCAAGAGTTGTGTATCTTTGTTGGAAAGATAAAATAAAAGCTGATATAAGTATTTCTTTCTTTGGTCTACCTAGGCCAAAAGAAGCTACCACGGATATCATCCTAACTTTTATCTTCCCTATTATTGATTTACTTGGGAAAAGAGCTTGGTTTTTAGAGAAACTATCCAACCGGAGAAATTCGGGTAAGCTTTAATTAATTCAGGGGCCGCAGTTTTCTGCGGCCCCTTTTATTTATTAAAATTAAAGAGTCCTTGTAAAAAACCACTTTCGTAATAGAATAATCAACATGAACACATTTCCCACTTCGTGGAAAATACATACTGATGTTCCTACAATCTGGGAGACCCTAATAAAAGCATGTGAGGATGCTAAGTATTCTATTGATATAGAACAATATATTTTTATAGATGACATCATAGGAAATAGATTTTTAGAAGTACTATCTCGTAAAGCTAGCGAAGGAGTGAAAGTCCGCCTACTCTGTGACACGGCCGGTAGTTTCCCATTCTATGGTTCTACTATGATATTCGGTCTAGAAAAAGCAGGAGTCGAGGTAGTATTTTTTAATACATTCGTACCTGTAATATTCCGAAGTCATTTCACATGGTGGTTTTTTAGAGATCATAGAAAATTAGCAATAATCGATGGATTAGTTGCCTTTACAGGATCATTTAGTATTTGGGATGTAACTAAAAATTGGCGTGATACCGCAATAGAAATAAAAGGAGAAGTGGTCGAAGAGATGCAAGAATCTTTTAATGCAATGTGGAATCGTGCCTTTCGTAAACCCGTACCAGAATTTCCTAAAAATTTAAGCATTGGTGAAGAAGGTTTTAATTTCGTATCCAATACTCCTCGCCCACATCAGAGAGAGCTCTATTATAGAATAGTAGAAGCAATAAGAGGTGCTAAGTCTCATATTTACATAACTGTTCCGTATTTTACTCCAGACAGAAGAATTGTTCGTATTTTAAAATTAGCAAAAAAGAGAGGCGTCGATGTTAGAATAATTCTTCCAGAAAAATGTGATAGCACACTACTTCAAATAGCAGCAATGAGTCATTTCGATGATTTATTAAAAGCGGGTATTAAAATATATATCTACAAACCAAGTTTTATCCATTCAAAATCAATTATCGTAGACAGTCATTGGGCAACTGTTGGAAGCTTAAACCTAGACAATATTAGTCTTGTTTATAATTTCGAAGCTAATTTAATATCAACCGACAAAAAGTTCGTAAATGACATTTCTGAAATATTTATAAAAGATCTAGAAAAATCGGAGGAGATTAAATTATCGTCATGGAAAGAGCGTGATTTTGATAACAAAGTACTAGAGTGGTTAATAAAATTCATAAGAAAGTTTCTGTAAAAATAGTTTAAAAAAATTAAAGGAAAAATAAAAGCGCCCGACTCTCAGAGAGTCGGGCGCAATAATCCTATTTAAAGAACAACTAGTTTACCCAAAACGAAAAACAATGTTTTTACCATCATCAACCCCACCACGCAAACAACCGTTCCGGTGATTTAATTGCTGATGTTTACCATTCTTCCCGCCTTGTAATGAATGTCTTGCTGACGCAGTTTTCATGTCGCAGACAGTTCGAAAATTTCGCAAAGAGCCCCTGACACTAACATTCTCCAAAAGAGCCCCTAAATCAAAAAGGCACGCCTGAAGCTCGATTTGCCCGGTCTTCTTAAAGTAAGAGACAAACTCTAGCGAGAAGACATTCTCAAATCGATTGAAAAAGAGCTTACCGAAAGCAATACGAATTTCTTCATCACTAATCAGATGCTCGTGCTCAACCGGTTCCTTAATCAAGTTGCCAAAATTTTCGATCACGAACGCTTCGGACAAATTAAGATGCCCAGCAGTAGTAATGTAGTTAACCTTTAAGCTTTTCTTCATCCGATGGAAAGCAATATGCAACCGACTGGGGTTGTCAAAAAAGAATCTCATCGTTTGTTCGGAAATGTTTGCGGGAAGGTTCAGAGTAAACACAGTTCTGAACCATTGGAACAATTTATCGTCATTTGGACAGGATGTTTTTGGTCTTTTGAACACACCCCTGCCCCGAACAGAACGACCACCGCCTGCCGAATTTTTAATAGATAACATTTTTGCCCTCTACTTTCGTTTTTTGTTTTAAGTTTCTGTTTTTGTTTTAATCCACCTACACCAAGTAAAATACCGGTAAAAATAGTTAAAACACCGTTGATTACAATACTACTATAATAATATTAGTCAATGGCCATAATACCTATAAATGAGTCGTCGCCGTAAAAACTTCACCAGTAAGGTTATTCTGGTTTAACTCTTGAAATAAAACAATCTGTGTGCTATGATAACAGCCTAACCAGAATCTAATTTAAAGGTAGATTTAGTTTAAAAAATTGAGTAAAGACAACAAAATTAGAATAAATCATCAGATTCGTGCATCCGAACTAAGGGTTATTGGGCCCGAAGGTGAGAATTTCGGGGTTATTTCCCTCTCCGAAGCTTTAAGAAGAGCAGGTGAAGCCTCTCTAGATCTTATAGAAATCTCCCCTACAGCTAATCCCCCGGTTGCAAAAATCATGGATTATGGTAAATTCCAGTACACTGAGAACAAGAAAGAAAAGGCCTCAAAAGCCAAGAGTAAGACTACAGAAATAAAGAGTATTCAGGTAAAGATTGGTACAGGTGACCACGATTTAGAACTTAAAGCCAAGAAAGCCAGCGAATGGCTCTCTGAAGGACATAGAGTTAAAGTTGACCTTTTCGTAAGTGGAAGATCCAAAGGCATGGGCATGGAATTCCTCAAAGAAAGATTGGATAGAATTTTTAAGTTAATCAGCGTTAATTACAAAATAGCTGATGCACCTAAAAAAGGTCCAAAGGGTCTAACATCAATAATAGAGAAAGCATAATGAAAACAAATAAATCATTCACAAAGAGATTAAAGTTCACAAAGAATGGCAAGGTTATCGCAAGAAAACCTGGTCAGAACCACTTTAATAACAGAGATAGCGCAAAGGCTGGTATCAATAAGAAAAGATCAGCTCCGTTCACTATTTCAGCAAAGACAGCTAGCAGATTTTACGTAAACGCTAGATAAATTTTAAATAAATTAATATAGAATAACATGGCAAGAGTAAAGAAAGGATTAAATGCTTTAAAGACAAGAAGAAATATACTTAGACAGGCTAAGGGTTTCAGATTTGGAAGAAGCAACAAAGAAAGAATGGCACATGATGCATTAATGCATGCCGGTGCTTATGCTTTCGCTCACAGAAGAGATAAGAAGGGTGATATGAGAAGATTATGGAACGTTAAGATCAATGCTGGTCTTCGTCCATTAGGAAAGACTTACAGTAAATTCATCGGTGCTCTAAAGAAACAGAACATCGAAATCGACAGAAAGATTATGGCAGACCTAGCAGAAAACAATCCAGAATCATTCACACGTTTCGTCTCACAAGTTAAATAAATTAAACAGGAGTAGAATAGGATAGAATAATAAAACCGCCTTTTTAGAGACTTACAATCGTCTCAAAAAAGGCGGTTTTATTATTCTAGATTATATTCTACTCCCCATTCTGGGTACTTCGCCTTACCACTTCCTAAACTATCATTTATTCTTTGAGTTAAGAATAGAGATGCCTTAGGCTCACCCATCACCACGAAAGCACATTTTAAAGCAGACGAGCTCTTCTCTACGAAATCCAAAAGATGATCAGAGTCTTTATGAGCTGAATAGCCAGGAATATTCTCTATCTTAGCTCTAATAGGAACTTCACGTCCGCTAATAGTTATTTTTTTATGTCCCTCCAAAATATTTCTACCAGTAGAGCCAAGTGACTGATAACCTACGAAAAGAATAGTATTCTTAGGATCCGGCAGAAGTTCCATCTCGTGACGAATAATTCTTCCTCCTACAGACATACCTGAACCTGCGATAATAATCTTTGGTGAAGGTTTATTCTCTATACCCTTAGACTCTAAAGTATCGTCTGTATATTGAAGTCTAGGGAAAGCGAATATATCATCTCCACCCTTAATCTTAATCTGAGTAGCATCATTAAAATCTTCGATGTAATTTCTATAGACTTCAGTAATTTTAATAGCTAAAGGTGAATCTACGAAAACTGGAATAGGTCTGATATCCCCCCTCTCTACGAAATCATTTATTTCAGAAAGTAATACCTGCGTTCTCTCTAGAGAAAAAGACGGGATAAGTAGAGTTCCCCCACGATTTATATTATCCTTAATAACTTCGAGTAATTTCTGACTTCTAAGTTCTTTAGGCTCATGATTACGATCACCATAAACACTTTCCATTACAATATAATTAGTACCGTCAATGTATTCTGTATCCTTTAGTAGAGTAGATGGTGAATTACCTAAGTCACCGGTAAATGTAATAGTCTTATCACCTACAGTAAACATCATCATAGAAGAACCTAGGATATGTCCTGAATCTTTTAGATACAGAGAAAAGTCTCCGAAATCAGTTTTAGTATGATAGTGAATAGTATTCCACATTGAGAAAGCCTTATTAATGTCATTCTCATCATATAGAATAGGCCTGCCCGTATTCTCTGCTTCCCTTTTTAAGAGTCCTACAGCATCATTTAATATATGAAAAGCTAATTCTTTTGTTTCAGGATTAGAATAAATCTTTCCATTAAAACCATCTCTAACTAATTTAGGTATTTTACCAACATGATCTAAATGAGCATGAGTAACGAATAAATAATCCATTTCACTTGGATTGTATGGAAAAGGACTCCAGTTTAGTTTTTCTGAATCTTTATCACCCTGTAATAGACCGCAATCTACAAGCGCCTTTATTTCCCCACCGCTACTCTTAGGAATTTTAAGAAGGAAGTTCGCACCCGTAACCTTACCGACACCACCGTAAAAAGTGACTTTCATTTTATACTAAAAATTACCTAACAAATTAGTAAATTACTTAACTAAATCTTTATGTTTAAAACCAGGAGCTTTAAACAGAACAAGAGCAATACCAGCAACAATCGAACCTATTAAATCCATACAAATATCATGAACCGTGTCTATCGTATATGAAGAAAAACCAGAATAAGATATATCGAAAGCAAATTCAAAATATTCCCAAAGTAAACCAACAATCATAGTAAGAAAAATCATCAATCCAAGCATTACAGCTGGAGGTAATTTATGACCCTTCTTCTGGAATCCCATATAAAACCACCAAGTAGTATAACCAACAACAAAACCAGCTAAAAAGTGAAGCAATGTATCTGTATATCTATAATAAAAATACCATTGATTTTGAATTGCCATAAAGTGCATTACAGCAATAAAACAAAGAACTAAGAAACCTGGGAAAAAGCTTTTTAAACTCATGTATGAATTATACCAAAATAAAAGATAAGACAAAACTAAAACACTCTAACAATGAACAAAAAAGAGAAAACCGCTCACAAGTGAGCGGTTTTCTATACGGATAGCAATATACAAGACCTAGTAATACTAGGTGGGTTATCTCAAGATCAAGTCCACGGACCGATCTAATTCGAACGATTAAACGTTCTTCGACATCCCGTTTTAAAATTTATAGGGTTTGTATATTACTACCCTATTAAAATTATACTCCTGAACTAACTTTATCGTCTAGATTTACATTATATGTAATGTCTTCTGAAATATATTATATTAATCAAACACATAAAAATGATAATGTAAAAATGTTATAATCTATTAAATACAAAAAATGAATATCAAAAAAATACTTAAAAGTAGAGAGGTCCTATATGCAATATTTTTCTTATGCATATTTACCCTATCTTTCTTAACTATTGTCTCTAACTTTAAAGACGCTATAGTCGATCGCAATTTCCATAACTACGATGAAATTAACAATGGCACCGTAACGTCTAACCTTACAAGACAGATATTCCCTCCGATGATAAGAATAAATCCTCTAGCAGAGAAACAGGGTTCTTGGCAGGAAGGACCATATTGGCAACACATTCCACCACTTTACATGTATGCACCTCTTCCCTTTATAAGCTTACTAAATGATGGAGTTCCTAATCCCGCAGTAATAAGAATAGCCTATATAACAATACTATTTTTAAGCTTTGTTCTATTTATACTATCAATATTCTATATAGAAAGAAGCCTTCTCTCTATTTTTACAGCGACTGTTTCAGCCATAATACTAATATCGACTGAGTTCACTCAGCAATTAATGCTGGGATATCTTTTTAATAACTCTGACATAGTCCTATTCGCCAGTATAATGCTCAGTTTCTTATCTATAAATCTATATCTAAAAGAAACTAAAGAAAAAAGATTAAATTATTCTACAAAAAAAATAATATTACTCTCACTATTAGTTACACTACCGATCGTAGTTAAAACAGTTTTAGGTGCTATCCCCCTCGCGATATTCCTAATATTAATCCTTAATGACCATAGAACTTTTAAGAATCGTAAATTTATTTATGCGATCATAACTTCATTTATATTACTAGTTAGTGCTTACTTGCCACTATACATAAGCTCACCAGATACCTTTATAAATGAGATACTTACACCACTAAACCATGTTACTGGATATAATGAGCGCCCTGCAAAGCCGTGGTATTCATATTTAACAAATATAATCCCTGACAAATATTTAGGAAGTCTAACAATACCTTTTTATGCAGGCTTTATACTATGTTCATTCTTTATTTATAGAATAAATATTCCAAGAAAAACCAAGAATTTATTAATAATATCTAATATCTGGTTCATCTGGAATCTAATAGCGATATCAGCAACCACAATTAAAATTCCTAATTTCATTTTCCAATCTTTTATACTCTCAGTATTCTTTGTGATATATAGCATTCTCTGTATTGTAAAAATCTACTTTGATTATTCTAAAGAACAAAATACTTCATTAATTCACAAAATAAACGATCTATTTAACAGCTTTATAAATTCCTCAGCATTTAGAACAGCTGTCATCGGAGTTTTTGTTATAACAATACTATTTTTCACCACTACAAGTAGAAATATACTAGCAAGCATTAATGATCCTATCGTAATAGATTCTATGAGTAGTCGTTACAGACAGTTCGCTGAATCATTGAGAGACAAGGGTATATCGTCTAAAGATTTAGTACTATTGTACGCAACAGATGTTGATTGTAATCACTTAAAACTCGGCATAATATTCAATACAGGAGCAGAATCAGAAAGTTTTAGTAAACTAAAGTATATTCCGAATTTATCTAATGAATATCTAAAATCCAAATATAAAAATGTTTATTTGGTTATTAAAAACGAGAAAAATAAAAAAGAATTGAATATCCCCCACTCTTCCGAAGAAATGGGTATATTTGAATTACTAAAAATTGATAATAAAAATATATCAGAGACTTTCGTCTCTGATATAAATAGTTATATTAATAAATTAGATTACACTATAGAACCCTGCAGTTTAATACAGATTTAAAATTTCCAAATTAAGAACTTGATGATCCAGATGAACCGCCGTTAACAGCTCCTGGTGATGTTGTGGTATTTATAAGTGAATTTGCTGACTGACCCACCCATGTAGTTACGCTACCAGATTTTTGCTTATACCAAACCCAAGAATTAGCTTCGGGACAAGGATTAGTAGCAACTGTACATTGATAGACCACTGGTTCTGTTAATTTTGTAAAACTAGACATACCCGGAACAGTATAGGATGCAGCCTCTGCTTTATCTGTGGATATAATTTTAGCTAAAGGAGATGAGGAATTGGCTTCTATTAATGCAAGATTTTTATTAATTTCATCATTCAAAACAAAGTAATTGGAAATTACGGTAACATTATCTAATGGACTAATACATGTTGTAGCACCTATACAATAAAGAGAACCTGCCACACCCAATGGATTTGGATAACCACGATTGGAATCGTAATACATCTGCAAACCAATTTTAATCTGTCTTACTTCAGATAAAATCTTAGAGTTTTGCGCTTTAGTTTTAGCAGATTGAACCCCCACCATAACCACGCTAGATAGTAGGCCTATAATAGATATAACCACTAGTAGCTCTACTAGAGTGAAACCTGATTTTTTATCTTTTTTGAAAGTTTTTCTCATATTATTCTTGTTCTTCTATTACCGACTGATTATTAGCCTCATTGATCAATATTTGTTCCTGTAATGCTGGAGGAATAGAATACTTAACAGTCTCAGGATTACCCACTCCCATAACATAATACGATACGAGAAATATTGATATTAATATTCCAACTACCGCTATTGATATTAAGAAATAATAGGATTGTCTCTCGTCTTTTGCTATACCAGACTTAACTAGAAATTTAGCCATTCCTGGTACCACTGCCTCACCTATTATTCTTCTAGATGTTAGGAAGTTAGTGTCTTCCTCAAATTCTATTTGGTTACTCATTTGAGTTTAATTATAACTTTTGTTTATTAAATTAACAATTATTCCAAAATACCGTCCAGGTTAACATCGTAAAGAATCTCTTCAGAGATGTGTCTGTACTTAATTATTTCATCCTTTTTAAACCAAATTGGTATTTCTTTTTCTGCTTCTGATGTATTTCCTGAGGCATGTACTATATTTCTAGTACTACGACTATCTATGTCTGACATCTGATATGAATCCAAAACAAAATCACCTCTGATAGTACCAACATCAGAAGTTAATGGTTCTGTACCACCTGTAATTTTCCTAACAATAGATACTGAATGCGCACCTTCCCAAACCATGGCCACCACTGGACCACTAGTAAGATATGCTTTTAGTCTTTTTAAAACATTCCTTCCAATAACCATCGGATCATCTGATACAGGCTTTAAACCTTTATCTAAATAATTCTTAATAGATTTCTCACCTACCTTCTTCATCCACTCTGGATCAATTGTGTAATGCTGTTCTACTAGTTCATCTGTAGGAATTAAAAATTTAATAGCGATAAGTTTTAAACCAACACGCTCATATCTCTTGATTACTTCCCCTATCAGACTTCTCTGTACTCCATCTGGTTTTATAACTACTAGCGTCTGTTCTTCTTTGGGGTGTTTAATCATTTGTTTTTTATTTTTTAATTTTTTATTGTAGAGCTTTTCTAACATTCACAATCTTTTCTTCATCATCCACCACATTCTCCATACCTATAATTTTCTCAATATCTTTATTAATAGCTTTTATTCTATCTAAATATCCTTTATTAACTGTATTTAATAGTTCCATGTATGCAGAAGCTAGTCCTACTAGTGCGGCACCTTTATCAGAGTCAGTTAGATTTTCAGCTAAGATTTCTTTTATAAGCTTTCCCGCTTCTTCGTAATTACCATTACTTAACTCTGTCTCTATTTTTTTAATATCTACAGCCATTTTATTTATTTATTTTTCTAATTAATGAACTGATTAATATTTTCTCAGATATATCCTCTTCTGTGTTACCAAAACTAGCTATCGCCTGTTCTAGTATATTTGTAATCTTTGACTTAACCTCATCCTTAGAAAAAGAACCGAGCTGTTCACCCTTAAGCAAATCACTAAAACACTTCTCAAGCTTTGAAAATTGACCATCTTCATTTAATTTAATTCCCATGATGGCTTTATTCATAGCTTCAACAACGGCATTATCAACACTTGTATTAATACTCTTCTCAAATTCCTCAACACTAGCATCATCAGTAAATAGTTCACCCCACTTACCAGAATTATTCACTTCTTTAAATTTATTTAGTTTTTCTGAGGCTTCTACAGTTCTACGTACAAGGTTACCAGCATTATTACCTGGAGCATTAGAATCAATAAGTGTATTAATAGAAGCTCTAATCTTAGTTACAAGTACAGTATTCATACCCATTTCCTCTATTATTTTTCCAGTTAAACCAACCCTAATACCATCTAAAGCAGCCTTAGATTCAGCTATTAATCTCTCTTGTTCTTCAATTTTTCCAGGTATTTTCTTAAAGTTCTCTATCTGTTCATTTATTAAATCTAATTGCTTCTTAATATCTTCAGGTTTGAAATCACGACCATGAAGCTTTATCATCTCCCACTTTGCATCTTCAATATCTTTCTTTTCTTTGGTTTTTCCTGAAAAGAAAGTACCTATAAATCCCGGAGTTTCCATAGAAGCGAGAGCGTACTTCTCTCTTCTTGCTTCCATGTAAGCAATTTTTTCATTCGCTTTCTCACCTGAAGCTTTCAGTTTAGCGAATTCTGCTTCAGCTTTAGCAATCTGTTCTGGTAATTCTTTAAAAGTCTTTATTTGTTCCGCCAACTCTAAAACTCTTTCTGGAGATTCCATTGATAAATCAGTAACATATTTCTCTATATTACTAAGATCTTTGTCGCTAAGTTTAAAACCAAAATCTTTAGAGACTTCCTCCTTTATTATGGTTCTAATTCCTTCTACTACCCTTTTATTCTCTTTAAATACTTTAAATTTTAATTCAAGTTCAGAATCTTCCATTTCAACAGGATCTGTATCACCCTTAAAATTAGTTAGAAACTTTAAAAAACCTCTATCATCTAAAGCTTTCGATCTATCAAAAGCATCTGTTTTACCACCTTCGACTTTTTGATCTTTAATTTCTTCAGCCATTTTTATTTATATTAATTTATGAAAAATAAATTATTTTTCTTATAATTTAGTTAGGATTTCTGCGTCTCCTTTAGTAATAAGTATAGTATGCTCAAAGTGTGCTGACAAACTACCGTCTGAAGTTCTATAAGCATATCCGTCCCCATCTAAATATATCTCCTTACCACCAAGATTAAACATAGGTTCTACTGCA
Source organism: uncultured Candidatus Saccharibacteria bacterium (assembly GCA_964450345.1). Classification (GTDB taxonomy): domain Bacteria; phylum Patescibacteriota; class Minisyncoccia; order Phycocordibacterales; family PALSA-1337; genus JAPLZH01. The sequence continues at coordinate 11,762 of CAYVEL010000002.1, forward strand.
ATAGTCATACCTGGTTTTAAAGCTACACCAAGGCCTGGGTCGCCATAATTAGGAACAAATGGATCCTCATGAACCTTGCGACCCACACCGTGTCCAGATAATTCTTCTACAATACCTAGACGATTTGCGAGTCCTATTTTCTCTATAGCACAACCGATATCTCCAGTCTTCTTACCTCCTTTAGCAGCTTTAATACCGACATATAATGCTTCTTCGGTAACTGCGAGTAATTTCTTAACCTCCTTACTAACCTCTCCAACAGGAACTGTGTATGCCATATCAGTAATCATTCCTTTATGTTCTAGACAAAAATCTAATCCGACAATATCACCTTCTTTTAAAGTAATTTCATGTTCATTCGGAATTCCATGGACCACAACATCATTAACAGACATACATAGTGCTGCTGGATATGGCCTTCTAGCTCCTCTAGGTTTATAGTTTAAAAGTGGAGCTTTATCACCTCTTTCCTCTATCAGTTCTCTGAGTCTCTTCTCTAAGAAAAAAGATGTAACACCAGGCTTAACCTCAGACTTAAGAAGCTCCATAACCTCTGCGTGCCTTCTGCCACATTCACGCATTATCTCTATTTCTTCTTTTGTCTTTATTATAATCATTTTTATATCTTTAGTTTTTCTATGATTTCCTTATGGATTTCATTGGTATTTCTCTCACCATTAATCTCTATAAAGGTATAATCACTATTATTTCTATAGAAGTCAATAGTCTTCATTACTTCCTCACCGAACCAAGATAACCTACGCTTAATGTCAGCTGTATTATCATCCATTCTTCCTCTCTCAAGCAATCTAGAAGTAGCCCATGTATCACTAACATTTAAGAAAATAACCACAGGTCTTTTCATTCCAAAAAATGGGAACATTGAATCTAATACCTTTGCTTCATGAGATAATCTCGGAGAACCATCTATTAACATATGATCTTTACCGTTATAGTTCTCAGCGATTAGATTAGTCCACATTAAAATAGACAGAAATTCTGGTTCTAATCCTCCCACATCATAAACCTGCTTTGATAACTTCTTAGTATAAGAATCACCATTAATAAATCTGCGAAATTCTGCCCCACTCTGAACATAAAATACCCCCATATCTGGAGTCTTTGTTTTTAAATATTGCGTTAATAGCTCTGACTGAGTACCCTTACCACAGCCTGATTTACCTATTAATATAAAAGATAATCTTTCATTCATGGGTGAATTATAACAAAAAACAGAAAACATTGCCCCGTTTTTTCGAGACGATTGTAAGTCTCTGAAAAAACGGGGCAATGTTTTCTTATTTTGTAAATTCATTAGCAAAAAGGGAAAATTAAAACCCCTCTTTTCGAGAGACTTACAATCGTCTCAAGAAAAGAGGGGTTTTAATTTTTCTGTTTAATATTCTCTCATTGAAACCTGAGCATCAATCTTTTTAACAAGATCAAGTACTACAGATACCACGATGAGTAATGATGTTCCACCAATAGCGAATGTACTATCTCCTGTATATCCTTTGAAGATAAGAGGAAGAATAGCTACAGCACCTAGGAATAGAGCACCTACTAGAGTAATTCTAGTTACTATTTTTTCGAAGAATACCATGGTCTGTTCGCCAGGACGAATACCTGAAACGAAAGCACCATTTTTCTGAAGATTCTCAGACATGTTCTTTGGATCGAAAGTAATAGCTGTATAGAAGTAAGTAAATAGTACTACTAGTACGAAATATATTACTCCATATACCCACTGATTACTGAACCATGACATACCTGTTGAAGCTATGTCAGCAACTGATGCATTAGAACTTCTTGAAAGGAAAGATAAAATCATTTGTGGGAACAATAGAATTGAGAGCGCAAAAATAATTGGTATTACTCCCGCCTGATTTAGTCTTAGAGGAATGTATGTTTGTACACCTCCGATAACTCTTTCTCCCCTAACCTGTCTTGAGTAAGTCACAGGAACAGATCTCTCTGCTTCTGTTACAAGAACCACGAAGAATGTGATAAGAACCGCACCGACAATCATCATAACCAAAGGAATAATGACTGAAGGATCGTCTACCGCCTTCTGTATTTCTTGAATCATCTTTGTAGGAAGATTGGCTACTATACCAGCGAAGATTATAAGTGAAGTACCGTTTCCAATACCGAACTCAGTAATCAATTCACCGATCCACATAAGTAGAATAGAACCTCCTGTAATGATTAGGACATTAGTAATTAAAGACAATCCGTCCAAACTACCAATAACCTGCTGTGACTGAAGAAGCTTGATAAAGCCGAAAGACTGAATCATAGCTAGTGGGACGGTAAGCATTCTAGAATACTGAGAAAGCTTAGCTCTACCTGCCTCACCATCTTCCTGATAGGAAACTTTTAATGAAGGTATTATCATCATTAAAACCTGAATGATAATCGATGCTGTAATATATGGACCAACACCGAGCATCACAATGGATAGGTTAGCCAAACCACCACCTGAGAGAATATTGAAGAGACCTAGGAATTGATTTCCTTCAAAAAGTCTATCTAGAGCGAACGAATCCACTCCTGGAATAGGAATTGCTGCTAGCAATCTGAAGACTGCGAGACCAATTACTACAAACAGAACTCTTTTCATAATAGCCTTATCTTTCAAAGCCATTAGAAGTCTGCTGAAAATATTACTCATATTATTTGCTACTTAGTAGCGATTACCTTACCACCTGCTTTTTCGATCTTTGTTTTAGCCTCGGCTGAAAGCTTACAATTCTCGATGTTTAGAGCTTTAGTGATATCACCTGAGCCTAGTATCTTAACGATTGGAGTCTTTCCTGAAGTAGTAGTGATAAAGCCCTTCTCTAGAAGAACCTTAGGACTTACTGTTTCGCCTTTATTGAAAGCGATTTCAAGAGTAGCTACGTTAATTACAACGTTGTCAGGAATGAATGACTTAAAGGCATAACCACGAAGCTTTGGAAGCTTCTTAATAATGTCTCTAACCTCTGGTCTCTTCTTGTGTCCGGCACGAGCATTCTGACCCTTTGTACCACGGCCTGAAGTCTTTCCGCGCTTTCCACCACGACCTACGAGCATTACTGGCTTGTTCTTTGTTCTTCTTTTTAATTGATGAAGCTGCATGTTTTTACTTTTTAGCTTCCTTTACTTCAACTTTTGCCTCCTTTGGCTCTTTATTCGCAACGACCTTAGCGACTTTGATAAAGTTTTGTGTTGGAAGTTTCTTTAGAACCAAGATAGCAGCGCGAGCGATGTTAATCTTGTTCTTACTACCTGATAGAATCTTTGCATTGATATCTTTCAATCCTGCAAGTTCAAGTACATTTCTTACTGCTGAACCAGCAATAAGACCTCTACCCTTTGCAGGCTGCATTGTAACTGTAGCGCTACAATACTTTGCTGTTACTTCGTGAGGAATAGACATCTGAGCTGTGTGAGCAACCTTGATCATATGTTTCTTAGCATCTCTTGTAGCCTTATCAATAGCCATTGAGGTATCGATAGACTTACCTAGACCAAAACCTACTCTACCCTTTCTGTCTCCTGCTACTACAGCAACTGAGAAAGCTAGTCTTCTACCTCCTGAGGTAACTCTCGTAACTCTTCTCATTAAGATTACCTTAGAATCAAATTCTGGCTTTACTCTTTCCTTACCATCTCTACCTGGTCTTCTTGATCCACCTTTTCTAGGACCACCCTGACTTCCTCCCTTTCCATCCTTTGAGAATGGTCTTGGTGAAAATCCTGGCTTGAAGCCTGGCTTTGAAGCAGTAGAAGTAGCTGCACCAGTGTTAGCTGGCTGTGCCTGAACTGCGTCTTTCTTTACTTCTGCGTTATTAGTCATATTTTTTAGAACTTTAGACCAGCTTCGCGAGCAGAATCTGCAAGAAGTTTTACCTTTCCTGCGTATAGATATCCACTTCTGTCGAATACGACTTTAGAAATGCCTAGATCTTTTGCAATCTTAGCAATTCCTGCACCGACCTCCTTAGCCTGATCTGTCTTCTTCTTAGCCTTTAGGCCTACTGAAGAGAAACTAGCTAAAGTATTTCTTGCATCGTCGTCTACTAACTGGGCGTAAATAAATTTATTTGATTTGAATATAGTTAAACGTGGTGTTTCCTTTGTTCCGGAAATCTTAGCACGCACTCTATTCTTTCTTCTTTCGAAGTTTGTGATGTTTACTAGTCTTGACATAGATTTTTATTATGCGGCTTTCTTACCCTGCTTTCTTCTAATATTCTCACCTTCATATCTGATACCCTTACCCTTATATGGTTCAGGCTTCTTGATAGCTTTGATCTTGTTAGCAAATGAGCCAACTAAATCCTTATCAATACCAGAAATAGTGATGGTGGCTTTCTCAGCAACGACTTTAAGTCCTGCTGGAATTTCGACCTTTACTGTATGTGATAGACCTACAGACAAAGTGATGTCCTTAGGCTTCACGTCAAATTTGTAACCAATACCTTCAATAACCAACTTCTTCTCGAAAGGCTTGTGAACACCTTCTAGCATATTTCTTAAATGTGCTGCGTATGTTCCCCATAGAGCCAGAGCTTCAAGAGTCTCTTCAACTGGAGTAAGAATTACTTCCTTTCCCTCCACCTTAATACTTACTGATGGTTTGAAAGATTTCTTTAATTCTCCTAGTGGACCCTTAACAACTAAAAAGCCGTCCTTAACAGAGACTTCGGTTTTTTCAGGTATTTGGATTGGTTTCTTTGCGATTCTTGACATATGTTTTAGAAATTACCAAATCTTGAATAATACCTCACCTCCGACATTCTGCTTTCTAGCATCTCCGTCGGTTAACACACCCTTTGGAGTAGATAAGATAACGTTTCCAAAACCGTTTTTGAATACGTTAATATCCTTTGACTTCTGATAAAGTCTTCTTGAAAGGTGTGAAATTCTTTTAACTCCTCTAATACGAGGCTGACCGTCTACATAAAGGATCTCTATTACTAGAGTCTTTTCTGCAGGTGTATTTCCCTTAACTTCTACTGACTTAATGTAGCCAGATTTTAGAAGTACGTCTGCGATTGAATTACAAACTTTTGAGTAGGGGAAAGAAATAGCTGGAAGATTTGCATCACTAGCATTCTTAATCTTCACAATTAAATCTGCGATATGATCTCTTACCATGATGATTTTTTAATGCCTGGAATTACTCCCTGGTTTGCGAACTCACGGAAGCATATTCTGCAAATATCAAAGTCACGCATATATCCATGCTTACGACCACAGCGGAAGCAACGTCTTACGACGCGCGATGCGAACTTTGGCTTTTTCTTTGCCCTAGCAATTACTGATGTTTTTGCCATATGAGCTAGATTTTAATAATTACGCACTTAATAACAAAAAGAGAATTGGTTAGCTATGGTACACGGATTCTACGGCGTTAAGCCATATTTTCCGCATTTCCTAAGCTTCCAATTACTGTTTTGCGCTCTCTTTTTGACCTAACAAATATAACAGAATACCTTTAAATAATCAAGGTTTATATAGTTTTAGAAGTAAAAATTAAAGCCCCTCGTCTATCCAGACGAGGGGGCTGAAAAACCAAACTAAAACTGTTAGCGTCTGTAATCGCGGGGACCAGGATTACCACGAGGCGAACCACCATGATCATTAAACCTTACCGGCGGACGTCCATCTACATGCCTGACACCATGTTCACGCCAGTGAGAATTATGGCTACGCCAATAATGGAAACGTTCTACCCTCGCCCGATCACAAGGAAGCCAGACACCCGCCGAGAAATAGACATAGGTTCCACCGGAAAATCCGATGCAATCATTATCTACCCAGTAATAAAAATCTGGTGGACCATAAGTTACCACCTGAACTGTTACTGGTGCTGGCGGAGGAAGAATGACCGGAGGAGGCGGTGGTGGTAATGGCTCGCTGTATACCACGGGATGATATGGTTCATAATATCCATGAACAACACATCCAGAAGTAAACATAGACAACGAAGCCAAAGACAGAATACTGAAATGCACAATTTTCATATAAAGAACTTGAAGTAACCCCTGAATTGAGATCACTTCGATTTATATTATGCCATATTTTTATAATAAAATCAATTCTTCATACAGCTATAAATAATCCACTTTTTTAAAAAAGACATAAGAAAACGGAGTTATAATAATTAATGGGTAAATTAACTATAGGAGTTATATGACAAAAGATCCTGTGGAGTTAGAAATTCTGAGACTAAATATTCTCAAAGCCCGCGAGGCCATTACAGGCTTCAATCGCTGGGTTGCGGGAGTTAATCTTGGCCATGATCCCACAAACACGGAATGTCTGAGATGGTATGTGGATCATGGCGGTCCTCAGAACTTTGCACAAAGATATTCTCCCGCAGACCAACAGGTGCTGGTTGCGTAGAGATTGATTACTAGCCCGCGCGTCACCGCGCGGGCTTTTATGTTTCCTGATATATTCCCCACCACAATCACTAATACAATATTAAAAAGAAACAACCGCGTTTTACCGCGGTCATTCTGATTGAATATTCGCCCGCCAAATTAAATTTCCAGGACTTTGACCAACTATAAAAACAAAATAGTCATGCCTTTTAGCAGGCTCTCCTGAATCCAAATGCAGTAAACCGCACTGGGTACAGGCGTAAGCCACTTTAAAAACACCATCCTTTACAAATAATTCGGGTTTAGATTTATTTAGTGTTTTACCACAAACACAGCAAGTGTTGTTGTTTAACATATTCTAATAGAACTATGTTGCCTAATTAATACTAATATAAATATAGATAAAACTGAAACAAAAAAGTGATTAATAAATCCAAAGGAACACTCCCCAGAAATTTATATTAAAAAATTTTATCTCTACCACCTTCCACTCGCACCACCACCTCCAGAAAGCCCTCCGCCAAAACCCCCACCGAAACCTCCTCTACTTCCACCATGACCAGAGCCACCAAACCACATTCCGCCACCTGGACCATTCTTAAATGGACCGTGTTTAGATAGGAAATAATCTACTATTAATCCGATCAGGACCAAGATAACTACAGAAACTAATCCGAATATTGCACTACCGATAATAATCCAGAGAATCACGCCTACTATAGCCCCGATAATTCCACCATGCCACCACGCTTTTGATTTTGCTAGGAATCTAAATAAACTAGAAACTATTATAAAAAATATAATGAAAATAAATTCACCAAAAGAAGAACCGAGTGTATTTTTTATAGAACCAACAACATTATTTCCAGAATTAATTACTGGATAATATTCATAAGCACCAGAAGAAGCATTCTTAATATCTTCCACAGCGGCACTGATACCGTCATAGTAATTACCCGCCTTAAAAGCAGGAACTATTTTACTCTGAATTATCTGATTCGCTATACCATCTGTAATATATGGCTCTAGACCATATCCCACTTCTATTCTCACCTCCCTATCGTCTTTAGCGATTAAGAGAAGTACACCATTGTCTTTCTTATTCTTACCGATTCCCCACTCTGCAAAAAGTTTAACTGCAAAATTCTCTATATAATCACCCTTCATACTAGGAATGATTACTACTGCTATTTCATTAGTAGTACTAGCTTCAAAAAGTCTAAGAGAATTTTCTAGAAAATTTTTCTGATCGCTTGTTAGAGTACCAGTATAATCATTTACGAAACCAGTAGGAGTTCCTGGATTATAGTAAGCATTAGCAAAATTCGTAGTCGAAAATAAGCCGACTACGAATAATGTAAATGCTATTAATACTGAGGAAATCTTACGCATTTAATAACCTAAAAAAATTAAAACTTAACAGCTGGAGCCTTTTCTGAACCCTTATCAGCTTCGAAATATGCTCTATTTTCAAAACCAAATACTGAAGCTAGGACTGATGTTGGGAATCTCTTAATAGCAATACTGTATTCCTTTACTGCTTCATTATATCTTCCACGCTCTACGCTAACTCTGTTTTCTGTACCAGCAATCTCAGTCATTAATGTCTGAACATTGTCAGCTGATTTTAAAGTAGGATAATTCTCCATGATAGCAATAAGTCTACCTAGTGAAGTCTCTACAGCACCTGCGGCTTTAGCCTTCTCGTCTGGAGTAGTAGCACCCGCATATCCCTTTCTAGCTTCTGCAATAGCTGTGAAGATAGCTGTCTCCTGTTTCATTGTTCCCTGAACAGAAGCTACTAGATTAGGAATAAGGTCGAAACGTCTCTGATACTGTGATTCTACCTGTGCCCACTGAGTATTAACACTCTCATTAATAGTAACTAGTCTGTTATAACCGCTCCAAATGTATCCTATAACCAATAGGACCGCGACGGCTATAACCACTAAAATAATTGTTGATTTTTTCATATATTTAATTAAATTTACTCACATACCTATTATAGCAATATAATAAATTAATAAAAATAAAAAGGCGCCGAATAAATTCGGCGCCTTAACGAAACACGAGCAATCAAAGATATGCGTGTTTTCCAAACTGGTGGCCCAGCTGGCGAACGACGGACTTCTCGACCAAAACTGCACACGGACTAGGCAGCAAATCTTCAAACCATTTCGCCGTAAAATCATGCTGAATCAGATAATGAACTTCTTCTTCAAGCATGAGAAATGGCGAATTAACGTCACAGGTAATACGGAAAGCATCATTGATGTCCCCCACATTATGGAGATTAAAGACCTCGTCGAAATGGATAAGCACCTTCCCGGAATATGCAGGTCCATGTCCTTCTCCATACAGACAGATGACGGTCCCAGGCCAAGCCTTAACCCTCTTCAGTCCACCATCAGGAAAACTGTTAGTTTGCAAATAGACCACTCGAGTATTTTCCTTAAGCCAGCTACTTGACCTGTGATTCGGATGAGGTATGTCTGACAGGTTATGAACCGCGACTTCTTCTCCCTCTCCGGCAACTGCAGTTAAACGATCCCCTCCGTGATTCGGTATTCTTTTTCCACTCATAATAAACAATGTTCGGTTTAGCAGAATTCCCATTTCTGCCGTATTTTCATACTATTTATACAACTTTTAAGCAATAAAGTCAATAAGAAAAAGTATTAGGGCACACTATTACAATGAAAAGCGCCGGTGGTTCCGGCGCTTGAAAAAACTAAAATCAACAATGAAATTCTTCGGCTTGATAGTCAAAATTCCGAAGAGCTTCCGCTATCCCCCTGATGACAGACTCAGGATATACACCCTCATACCACTTCATCGCTTTTTCTAAATCCCGAAGGATCAATGCTTCTTCGTAATGCAAAAGAAGCGGACAATTAATCTTAACACTGCGCTCGTGTGCATCGTCAGCATTGTCTGCTAATGAATTAAATGGCTGATCGCCCCAGATTATCGTCTCAGTCACATTATCTATTCCACAATGCGAAGATGCTGTGCTTGAGATTTTACCGGAACGAACGAATGGAAGATTGCCCTTAAAATAAATAAGGACCACCTTATCACCGAAAGAGATCCATCCTGCTTTACGCTCCGCTGGAAGGATAACTTCGGCGGCAGTATCCGCCCCGCTTTTCTTAACCGGCGCTATAGTTTTCATATTTAAATTACATCAGAGGTTTATGTTGATTTACAAGGTTCTTTTAGACACGGCTACACTCATAACCATGACGAACACTTCTAATACCGAGCCCTCGGACCATAACCCTAATTTTTCACTCTAGTTCACTTCCCTGACTTTAATAGTAGCTGTGTACTCGAGAATATGCAAACTTCTAAAGAAAAACAAAAATAAAGAAATTCTAAAGTTAAATCAACAAGCGCATATTGAATATCTCCCCCACGCGCGATAATCTAATAAACATGAAAATACTAGTCGTAGAAGATGATAGATTCCTAGCAGATTCTATTTCTCTAAATCTCACTCGAGATGGTTTTATTGTCGATAAAAGTTATTCGGGGAAAGATGGGTCATATCTGGCGAGGACGAGTCATTATGATCTTGTAATACTAGATTACTATTTAGGAGACACTTTAGGATTAGATGTCACCAGAGAAATTAGAGCGAAAGATAAAGCGACTAAAATACTAGTTTTATCTGGAGAAATAGACTCGACTATAAAAGCTAAAATACTAGATGCTGGGGCTGATGACTACATAAATAAGCCTTTCTCTTATATAGAGTTAGTGGCTAGAATAAATGCTTTAAACAGAAGGAGTAACCATATGGAAGATGATTTTTACAATATACATGATTTATTTATAGACACGAAAAGAAACATTGTTAAAAGAGGTGGGAAAAATGTAGTTTTAACAAATAAAGAATTTAACCTACTGGAACTACTCGTTAAAGCCAATGGGATAATAGTAAACAGATCGGAGATAATGGAGACTGTATGGAAAAAAGAAGCTGATCCTTTTTCGAATACAATAGAATCCCATATAGTAAATTTGAGGAGAAAAATAAATCTAGACAACAAAAAAAGAAATCTAATAATATCCTGTCATGGAAAAGGGTACCGAATAGATATTAATCAATATGGAAACAATACAACACAAAACAGTTAAATCTTTCTCAAAATTACACATATTAATATCTATAACGCTTATATTTAGTTATATATACTCAATATATTTTTATAATTCAATTTATAGACCAATTACTCTATTATTTTTAATATTTTCAATTACAGCACACATTTATATAATTTTTAACAAAACAAATAAATACAATACCCTAATATTTATTTCCACTTTTGTCTCCATATTTTTTTATAGCATATTAACTTGGGGATCTTTATCTTCTGTAGTATTTATTTTTTGTTCAATAATGTTAATAGAATTTTCTACAATATTAAACTATAAAAGATACAACTTAATATCAACAATAATAATATGTTCGATATTAATAGATATGATACTAAAAGAATACATATCTACTGATGTGTTAGTTAGAATTCTTTTTATAATATTAATTCATGCTATATGTTTAATATATAAAAAAGAATTCGAAAAGAATATAAATAAAGTAAAAGAAACTACTGAAAAATTAGAATATTTAGATAGCGCAAATGAAAATATAATTTCAAAAACCATTAACAAAACTTCAGATCAAATCAAAATAAATACTCTATACAGATCAACGATACATGATTTGATATCTATTGTGATGAGATTTGAAATGAATGATGAAACAAGAGAGAAAGAGGAAAATAAACTTAAATATCTAAGAGAACTTATTAAAAACACAATGAGAAACAATGAAACTTCGGATACAAAAACAATTGATATTAAAAATGATATATCATCTTTAATAAGTGTTTTTGAGAATATATGTACAAGAGAAAATATTAAAATTACATATTCAACAACACTTAATAAATTGATCTTGGGAGAAAACAAATACTACCTACTCCAATCAATTTATAATATTGTTAATAATTCTATTGAAAATTTAAAATATTCTTATAAAAAACTTAAAATAATTGAAATAAACGCTTTCCAATCTAAAGACAGTCTTAAAATAATAATTAAAGACAATGGTACTGGTATTAACAAAAATATAGAAAATGATATCTTTAGACCACTCTTTTCAACAAAAGATTCCTCTACAAATTTAGGCATAGGACTATCAATTGTTAAAGATTATATTGAAAACAAACTAAATGGAACAATACTTATAGAAAGCACTGAAGATGGAACTATTTTCAGTTTTAATATACCATGTACACATGACCCTAATCTCCCTCCTCCCCCTAAAAAAGTCAGTTAACACCGAAGTCCTAACGTATTTTACAGGATTGGAGCTTTCGCCTGGCGATATAGTGGAAGCACCGCTTCGTTCGCGTACTATTCAGGCTATTGTCATAGATGTACAGAATGTGGAGGATGCGAAGTCTGAGATTAAGAATTCGAGCTTTACACTGAGGAAAGTAGAGAAAGTGGTGTCTAGGGGGGAAATACTTAAGAAGCCTATTCTAAGGAGCGCCGAGCGCCTCTCTGACCTATATGCTGTCGGCTTAAGCCAGACGCTCGGCGCTCTATTAAACCCTACCAGCATTCCCCTATTAGATAAGGCCCATTCAGTAACTCTAAGCACTCCTAAAGGAAATTTCGAAAAGAAAGCCATTCAAGGTGATGACGATGAGAGAATCGGAAGCTATAAGAGCTTAATCAGACAAAGCTTCGCTAGAAAAGAATCCGTCTTCTTCATCATTCCCACCCTACTAGACGCAGAATTCCTAAGAGAAAAATTAGAGAAAGGAATCGAAGAATACACTGTAATACTTCATAGCGGAATTACTTCAAAAAAAGCTATTGATGAAGCCGAAAAGAAATTACTCGATACCGGCCACCCAATGCTATTTATTGCTACCCCCACCTTCCTACCACTTCTAAGAAAAGACGTGTCGAATATCATAGTCGAGAGAGCAAATTCTAGGAACTATAAAACAATGGCGAGACCATATCTCGACTATCGTAAGCTAGCAGAAATATTCGCCGAAGAAGCAGGACTACCCATAACATATGGTGACATTACCCTTCCTCTAGAAATATTAAGCAGAGTATATGACGGAGAAATTCAGCGCGGTGAACCAATGCGTTCTAGAGTTTTCTCTAACTCAAGCGCCAAGGTCATAAACATGACGGAGAGAAAGGCAGAGGTACTCGGTCCAGAAGTATTGGAATTAATTAAAAATACTAAAGAAAATAGCGAACACATAATCCTATTCACCGGAAGAAAAGGCCTATTCCCTCAGACCATCTGCGGCGATTGTGGTACACCTGTAAAATGTTCGAAATGTACTAAACCCCTAGTTCTCTACCAAACACCTAATAGAAAAGAATCTTTCTTCTATATGTGTAATCACTGTGGTAATAGAGAAACCTCTGAGACCAGATGTGTGAAGTGTAATTCATGGAAATTAATCACTCTCGGAATCGGTGCTGATCTAGTAGAGAGAGAAGTTACCGCTAAATTCCCAGATATGAAAATCTGGAGACTGGATGCCGACAATACTCCGAAAGAGAAAGACGCAAAAAAAGTCATACATGACTTCATGAAATCTCCTGGCTCCCTACTGATTGCCACAGAAATGGCCTTAAGATTCCTTAAGGAAAAAGTAGAGAATACTGCTGTAATATCTTTCGATTCTATTATCGCCCTCCCAGAATTCCGTAGCACCGAACGTCTCTTCTATATCCTCTCTACTATTAGAACTAGGACCAATAGAGAAATGTTAGTCCAAACTAGAAATCCAGAATTCGATGCTTTCAAACATTTTCCAATGGGAAATATTCTAGAGTTTTCAAGAGAAGAATTAAGTATTAGACAAAGCACTGAATATCCCCCCTACACTACGATTATTAAAGTCACCGTAAAAGGAACCAGAGAAAGCGTAATCGAAGAAATGTCTAAAATCCGTGAGCTAGTTCATGAACTAGATTTCGATGTCTTCCCCTCTTTCACATATTCACCAAAAGGCGAATTCATTCTACACGCCGTCGCACGCGTATCTTCTAAAGATTGGCCTCATAATTCACCAATGAATACCGTTCTCGCAAAACTAAAAGCTCTCCCACCTTGGGTAGAGGTGCGCATTGATCCAGATTCGCTTCTATAACAAAAACAGACCGCCCCTCGGTCTGTTTTAATTACTTTAAAATACCACTCACCCAAAAACCTAAGGTTCCGGAGGTGTTGGAGGATTCGGATCGTGATTAGGATCAGTTGGCGTCTCTCCCCCCGAACCAGGATTAGTATTTACTGGATTAGTTGTTGTAGGTACAGATGGATAACTATGACCACCCGAACTGTCTGTGGTAGCACATACTTCTGTGCTTGTAGATACAGATCCATATAAGCTACTTGTAAGAACTACCGCACAGTATCTAGTGTTAGATGTTAATCCAGTCTGATGATACAACTGTGACATCGTTCCTCTAGTATATGATGCCTGTTCGAAAGTAGAAGACGCTCCTGTGATTAGATATTTGTATTCTGGATATGTCTGTACTAGAGAGTAACTGTTAACACCTAGATCTGAATTAGACCAGATATATACTAATTCTTTTGAAGAACGAGGATTAACAATTAATTCAGCTTTTTGGACTGAAGGAGGAACTGCCTTAATACATACAGTAGTACTTGTAGCTAATGCAGTAGTAGAGCTAGCCTTAGTATATGCACAGTATTCATCTGTGTAATTAAATGAAGTAAGGTCATATGAACGAGTAGAAGAACTTGTTATTAGTGTTCTAGATATTGGTTTTGTTTGAATTAGAGTAAATACTGGATTATCTGTGATTGTGCTATTCCATGAGAACTTTACTGAATCTGGAGTACTTGTAGCTGTAGTGATTACCATGGCTTTGTCACAATATTCACCATTTAGTACATATCCTGCAGCACAGATATACTGTGATACTGTTCCTTTGATTACACTTTCTGGTACTAGAGTAGTTAAAGCTGGAATGGTACAGATGGTTCCTGAGAGAGTACCGGATGAACAAGAGTATGAGACGGTTGAGGCTGTGGTGGTGGCTGGAACAGTAGTGGTCTTTGCAGGAAATAGACATACGTTACCAGATATACTACTTCCTGTTGGACAGCTTGCACTCACAGCTACTGCGGCGTAACCGGCTTTACCAGGCACTCTACACCATGTTCCACTTAATGTTGCTCCATATCCACAACCATATACGATTGTAGGATTAACAGTATATGAAGGTGTAGTAGTTGAGTAGCCCGCGATATAACAGGTGTGATCTAATTTTAGTACTCCTGTAGTACAGGAATAAGCGGGAGTGGCATTTACAGTAGAAGTAGCAGTAACTATTTCAACATGCGCAGGTCTAACACAAGTATTGTCTGACTGTAGTGTGTAGTTAGTAGGACAAGAGTAAGAGAAAGGAGTAGCAGGAACTCTATAGCCATATGCACCGTGTCCTGTAACAGTAATCTTAATTGATGTATTAGCCCATGGACTGTTTAAGGCACCAACGCTTAATACATATTCCCCATCTGGTACTTCTATCGGTACTGTGAATTCTAGATTCTTACCGTCTGCACTACTTAGATTATCAATTGTATATTCTGTTGTACTTGTTTGTGTTTGTGCCTCTGCTGTAGATACGAGTGATATGAAGAAGTTGAATATTCTTACTATTAGATCCCATATCCAATCGAAGAATGAAGCTACGCTAGCTAGTAGAGAACCATTATTGTTTGTAGTAGTGTTTAGACTTGTTTTTACTACTGGGACTAGTTTTACTGTGTTATCTGTCGGAGTAAAACCTGAACCTTTTATGTTAAACCTCAATACATCCGGTGAATTATTTACCGAGCCAGGAAGTGGAACAAAAGGATTTACTTCACTGATAGCTGGAGCAGGAGCTCTTGGTGGAATACCGTCTTTATTAGTGTCGAGCAACAAACATTCTGCCCAATGAGTCTTCGCATGTTCCTTATCAGTAGGCTCACCTAAAATTCCAGAAATTACATAACCACAAGAAATCACATTCAATCGCCAATCAAGAGTTCCAACAGAATTATTCATAAGACTTGTTGGACTTGCTCGATAAAAAGGATAACCTAAAGCAGTACCACCCATAGAACAACCTGAGGTTGTAGTAGCCTTATTTGAACCATACCAAAGATTGTTATATTTAAATGAAGCCGCTGGATCTGCTGTACAATTACGAAAAGGAATAACTTCTTCTTCCCCCTCATCTATTCCATAAACATTCTCATAAAGTTGGGTCCACACCTCCATCCACCTAGGAAGATCTAAAACGTACTCATCGTCTAAATGACCTATATAATGCGAAGATTCATGCGCAAAAACATACATTAAATTAGAACCTGTATTTTCAATTTTTGGTAAATTGATTAATGTAATATTTTTTGAAGCACGCAAAAATTGTCCATCATATGGAAGTCTGCTATCTTCAATAAAAACTACATACTCAAACGAATCATCTCCACAACTCGAAGAACTTCTTACGTATTCACCTATCCCGTTTGGATTATCAAAGAAATTATATTTATTCATCGATCCAAAATTCTGTGGCATATGATATATATCAATGTAAAACGAAAATTTATCAGAATACTTTTTATATGGATCTATACTCACAAACTTATTAATAGAATCATTTACTTTTTCAGAGAAAAACGACGACTTTCTTGAGAGAGTGCTTGTTTGAAGAAAAACTATTTTCTTAGGTCCATTACCTGACAATTTAATACAATTACTAACAGACGCTATATTAGAAACATCAGAATATGTACCATCAGCAAATCTGGCTTTAACTTTATAATACTCGTGAGTTCCTTTTATCGGTATTGTACTATTATCATCTAAGTATGAAGTAATGGAACCGCTAGTTGTTGATCCTATTGCGACAAATTTACTTGGTATTGTAGATGTACCAAAAGCAAACCCAATGTCATATCCGACTGCCTGTGGCACAAAATCCCAAGACAGATCAACCTTACCCGGCTCATTAATTCTCATTTTAGCAGTAAGACCGGTCGGAGCAGATCTAACTGTATATCTAACTACATTACTGTAATTAGAGAGACCAGTCGGTAAAACAGCTGCTACACGGTATTCATATGTCTTTCCAGAAGCCAAACTAGAATCAGTATATGTTGTGGTATTTATTGGAAGAGATGCTAGCTGTGTAAAGCTTCCTCCCTCTACCCTGCGTTCGATTGTATATTCGTTTTCTGTAGTAAAATTGTCGTTCCATGAAAGACTGATTGTTTTAGAACTAGAAGTTGTTGCTAAAACAAGTTTAATATCATCAACAACTCTAATCATCGACGAATTAAACTTTCCCGAAACAGTTGGACAATTTTGTCTAAAAGTTCCTGGACCTTTTATAACTTCTGGATAACCACCTGAACCCAATCTACGATCTAATGGATTTTCACAACCAAGCTGAACGGTACTAGTAGATGTAAGAGTTATGTATTGAATACAACCACCAGAAGACTGATATGGTTTATTTAATCCATCCAAAGAAACACACTGAGGACATGTTTTAGCTAATTCGGTTATATACGAATCCCAAGAATCATAAAGAGGATATTGATCCATACCAGAAGTATTAGACATGGAACAATACTCTCCGTATCCCCCAGACCAACTAGATGCTGAAGTATATCCTATTACAGAAGCATTAACCTTATCTGTAAAACCGACGAAGATTACTACAAAAAACACAAAAACTATTATTTTGTGTATGAAGTATCCTGTTTTTATTTTATTTTTCACAATAAAAATATTATTTAATTAGCATAATTATATAATAAAACCCTGATAATAGAATATTAGTTGTACACATTACAAATTGATCAAAAATCTTAATAGTAAAAATATTTAAAAAATTAAAAACCACCCTCGTCGCCGAGGGTGGCTTGAAAGAACTGCTCAAAACTAATTAATTCAATTCCGCATTACCACCAAACAGCACGAAGTCTGGAACAGAATTCCACAACCCGACAATCTGACCGCTTTCACGGAGCTCGCGGATATAGTCTTCTTCCTGCCGAGCCACGAACTCCACTTCAGACTCGATACCAGTTTTCTTGGAAACAAGCGTGGCTACGAACTTCGTGCCAAACACACATCCCACACTGGCGGTCTCGAATTTAGTGGTGATGACAAGGCCTGCATCCTGAGTTTCCGACACCATCCGACGGCGTTTATGACCAAACATTTCCTGTGCCATGGTATAGAGTAGGTCCCGACCATAATTAGTTAGGCCAGGACCACGATTGATTAGACAGTATATATCTTTCATTTTCTGCATTTATCCTTTCTGGTTATTTTTCCTAGTTTTACAGACTTCTACGAAACACCGTTTTTAGCATGACCCGCATTGTATTCCTCAACCACCTTTTCGATTATCCCCCGAACTTCGGGAGGAGTCAGCCTGCTACCAGTAGCACGAGGGCTACCACCGATAGTATCGCTACCTCCCCAATGATGATTAGGGTTTCTTTCAATCTCATCGAGTTTTTTCAAAACTTCTGGAAGTGGAAAAGGAATAAATATCGAACGCCGACCGACAGAATATGTAAATTTCCCGTCGGTCCGAGCCGTAACAGAAACAAAGGCATCAACACCATCGGAATACATTCCGAGACGAGCATTAAGCCCAATTTCTCGAACCATAGACCAGCCGGTGTTGGTATTCATCACTTCATAATCCGTATCAAGAGGAATTTCTTCCCCACGACCAGCAACAGCCTGACTAATCCGTAAACAGCCATCGCCGATAATCATTCGGAATTCACGCTCGTCACGCCGTTCAAGAGCACCATTTGTGCGTGCTATCTTGTAAGCTTGAAACAGCCAATTATTCTCGTGAAGCGCCGGCATATTCGCCGGATATCCATAAGAACCAGCCGTGGTATCGAGCATGTCTTCCACATTGATAATCCGATTAAGAATCGGGTTAATGATACTCTCAGTATGATGTGCATTAAGGAAAAGCCACACAGTTAAGGTGACGTCCTCATCACAATCATTCACAAAGAGATGCACTTCCTCCAAGCCGTGATTAAACGCTTTGAGAAGACCGCTCTTAATCAGAATACTCGCCTGTGCTGCGGTGCAACGTGTAGTGAGACGATCGCATCCTTCGTGATGGTTGATACATAGAATTCTCTTATCACCATCCCAACGAGGAGCACCAGACACATAGCCGTCTATGGCTATTGAGCCTTCTGGCGCGACTTTCAGAAACTCCTCCCAAGTAAGCGGAGGAGTATTCGGTTCCACATGTAGGGTTATTTTCATATATCCTTTCAGTAACAATCGCAGGCCTACCTGCAATTTTTTGGTTTCGAAGTTTTTTGGTTTTTTGCGAAATTTCAAAAATCTCATCTCAAGTTTTCACTCTTTTAAGTCTAGATGTAGGACTTGCCCCTATGGGCGAACTGCGAAATACAATACCACAAAACAGACCCAATGTAAATACTAAAAATAATCCAAAAAATTAGGGTTTCTGCTATTATTACCTCATGAAAATAGAGCCAAAAATAGAAGCTGAAATGAACTTTTATCCAACAAAGCCACAAACGAATACAAACTCAAAAACCGCTGGTGCTACTAGTACCAAATTCGCTTTCTTTGGCAGTTCTGAATTCAGTATAATCACACTAAACAATCTAGAAAAAAACGGCTTCACCCCTACTCTAGTAGTAACTACCCCAGATAAACCAAAGGGTCGTAAACTAATCATCACCCCCACCCCTGTTAAGATTTGGGCTGAATCTAGAAAAATAAAAGTCATCACACCCACTAAGCTAGACCAGACTGCAGTTTCTGAATTAAAGACTTTAACTTCTGAATTAGGAATTGAGTTCTTTATCGTCGCTTCATACGGTAAAATCATTCCGAGCTCAGTACTCGAAATCCCTAAACATAAATGTCTAAACGTTCATCCATCACTACTTCCTAAATACCGCGGCGCCTCTCCTCTTCAAAGCATGATTCTGGCTGATGAGAAAAATATTGGCGTATCTATTATGGTCATGGATGCTGAGATGGATCATGGTCCATTACTTTCCAGAACTGAATATACACCAGAAAAATGGCCACTTAAATTAATGGAATTAAAAAACGCACTTGGCACAATCGGTGCAAATGAACTATCTAGCTTAATCCCAAAATGGATTTCAGGAACAGTAAAACCATTAGAACAAAATCACTCCGAAGCCACCTTCACAAAAAAGATAACTAAAGACGATGGTTTAATAAATCTAGAAGACGATCAATATAAGAACTTCCTAAAATTCTGCGCTTTCAGTGAATGGCCAAAAGCTTATTTCTTTATAAATAATCCGAATCCTTCTACAGACACAACAGAAAATAAAATCCGCATCATTATTCGTGATGCAGACTTTAAAAATGATAAGTTAATTATTAAGAGAGTAATTCCAGAAGGTAAAAAAGAATTAGATTTTAAAGACTTCCTTTCTCACCTATCTGAATCTGAAAAAACTAATTATTCTCGCTTCCTTTAGGAACTAAATCCTCCAACCCACCAGAAGCATTTACCCTTAAAGTAGATGATGCATTTATAATATTTCTTACT
This sequence comes from uncultured Candidatus Saccharibacteria bacterium, assembly GCA_964450345.1. Lineage (GTDB taxonomy): Bacteria > Patescibacteriota > Minisyncoccia > Phycocordibacterales > PALSA-1337 > JAPLZH01. Next base: position 31,831 of record CAYVEL010000002.1, read on the forward strand.
TTCTTCTTAGAAGATCCATATGATACCGAACTAAAAATAGTATTCTCCGACATCTCATCCACCTTATAATTAAAGAAAAGTAATAATGGCATAACGAATGAGAACAATAGTATCGAATATGCTATGCTCGTACTCACTTTTCTATTAATCATATATTAAGGTTCTTTTGATATTAGGGTTAATAATTCGAGATGATTACTTATTAGGCCAGAAACCCTTAGTCATCGCTTTAAGCTTAGCACCGCTTCTCTTTAAGAATGTCTGTCTTTTCTCCTTAGAGGAAGTGATTTTATTAGTTAGACCGTCTTTTATATCATCTATAGCTGCATATAAATCCTCCTTTTCTGATGTTACGTAATATTCCTGTCCATCAATATTAATCTTAACTTCTGCTCTAAAATATTCTCCGTTTTTATGATGTCTAGTAGTCTTTCCTAGTTCAACACGGCAAATAGTATCAGGTGAACTAACGAATTTTTCTATATGACTAAGTCTATTCTCTGTATAACTTCTTATTGCATCTGTTAGAGCAATATTCGTACCCTTTATCGCTATATTCATATTTTTATTTATTAACAACTACTAATAAACATATTATATCAAAAAAATCGAAACGAGCATAAAAAATTAATACTTTCTTATAACCCCCTTCACCACCGCACCTATACGCATATCATTTTCTGGATATATAGGCTTATATTTTTTATTAGCTGGTTCTAGAAAAACTTTCTTACCAGGCTTCTGTCTTAAAAATTTCATAGTCCATCCACCATCTACTTCTGCAATAACTATGTCTCCATCTTTAGGCTGAACCTTAGTATCCACAATTACTAAGTCACCCTCCTTAATACCTTCCTCTATCATAGAATCCCCCTTCACTTCGAGAGCATAAGAACGAGAAGAGTCACCTACTAAATATTCATCAAAATTAATAGTATCGAGCGCAATCTCACTAGCCTCTGTAGGTATACCTGCTTCTACTAATCCTAGAACTGGTATCTCGCCAACAGAACCAAATAGACCATTTGATCCTGGAATAATCTTTCCATCTTTATCTTTAGATATAACACCTTCATCAATTAATTTAGAGACGAGCTTAAACACAGCGTTCTTAGATTTAAATCCAAGTAGTGCCATAATCTCACTGTAACTCGGCATTCTCTTTCGAGACTTATAAAAGTTAAATATTTTTTCTCTATACTGATCGTACATGTGTTAATAATATATTATATTAGAACATAAACATAGAAGCGAACTGTCCTACTCTTCCCAACCAATTACTCTTAACTGACCCTCTTCTAATGGCTGTTCCTGAATACTGAATATCAGTTACACACTTCTGTAGAGATATAAGCTGTCTTAGTAGAAACTTATGTCTCTCTGCTTCAGTCTTATATGAGAAGCCTTTAATGATCTTCAGATCAATCACTGTATTAAGCTTCTTTAACTCTCTCTGCATTTCCTTAATTAAAATTTTTTTGCTCATAGTTTTTTGTGGTTATTACTATGTATGTATTATAGGTGAACGAGCGTTCACCTGCAAGTAGTACTATGTGGATAAGCCTGTAATATCTAAAACAAACCTTAATTAAGGACTATATTTCCTCATTTAAAGCATCCATCTCAATAACATCTTCCGCCTTATCTATAAATAATCCTCCCTCTAAGTGATCTACTTCATGCTGGAAAATCTGTGCTAAAAGTCCTGAAGCACCCATACTAACTGACTCCCCTTTTTCATCATGAGCCACTACAGTAGCACGAGTAGCACGTCTTACTTTTCCATAAAGAGGTCTTACAGAAAGACATCCCTCTTCCATCATTTTTCTATCGCGAGAAATTTTCTTAATAACAGGATTAATAAAAACTAAATCCTGCTTCGGAGCATCTGGTTTACCTTCAAATATTTTTTTAGACACAATAAAAATTCTCCAAGACTCTCCTATCTGAGGAGCAGCAAGTCCTACGCCATCAGCCTGAGAAGCTAATGCTTTTTTCATTCTAGAGATTATATCTTTGAATTTCTTATCTTGAATCTCATGTACAGGAACAGCTTTCGCGATAGCGCGAAGAACTGGATTATCTTTTTGTACTATTTCGATATTACTCATATTATTAAAACCTTCTCCTAATATAAGTACACGACCTCGAGGGTCGTGTACTTTAAGTTATTATTTTCTCTTACCCTTCTTCTCTTCTTCCTTCTTAAATGGAAATCCTAGTGCTTCCATGAAGGCTTCAGTTGTTTTCTTATCCTTTGATGTAGTTACTATAGTAACGCTCATTCCGAACACATCCTTTAGATCTTCATCTGCTGTTTCTGGGAAGATTGTGTGTTCCTTAATACCTAGAGTGTAGTTACCCATAGCATCAATAGAGTTTCTTGAGATACCACGGAAGTCCTTTGTTCTTGGTAGAGCGATATGAATAAGCTTTTCTACGAAGCTAAGCATTCTCTCTCCTCTTAGAGTAATCTGATATCCGATAGGTTCACCCTGTCTTAGTTTAAATGAAGCGATAGACATCTTAGCTGATCTAACTACTGGCTTCTGACCAGTAATCTTAGCTAGACGATCTGACATAAGTTCCACCTTTCTCTTATCCTTAATAGAACCGAATCCTGAGCTAACTACTACTTTAGTTAACTTTGGAGATTCTAGTTTATTAGTAAAACCGAATTTCTTTGATAGAACATCTGCTGCTTCTACTTGCTTTTGTTTGATTGTTTTCATGGTATTTTTGTGGAGTGGTATCGTCTTAAAGACTTCTACCGTCCCATCACAAATTAACTGTTATTAAAATTACTTCTTTGCTACTACGTTTGAAACGTTAATTGGCATTGGCTTGTCAATAATCTGACCCTTCTGTTCCTTCTTCTTAGCCTTTACTTCTACCTTAACGATATTTAAACCTTCTACTATGATTTTTCCTGTTGCAGGAAAAGCCTTAAGGATTTTTCCTGATTTTCCTTTATCCTTACCTTTTAGTATGGTTACTGTTTGTCCGCTTTTTACGTGCATATATTTTTTATTAAACTATTTCAGGTGCTTTAGAAGCGATAGTCTGGAAACCTTTTTCCTGAATTTCTCTTGGAATTGGGCCGAAGATACGTCCTGCTACTGGTTCCTTTCTTCCCTTATCTAGAATAACTACTGAGTTTTCATCGAATCTGATATAAGAACCATCCTTTCTTCTGAAAGCCTTTGTCTGTCTAACTACTACAGCAGATAGAACATCCTTCTTCTTAATAGCCTTTCTTGGTTCTGCCTTCTGTACTGAAAGTACAACAAGCTCGCCAATTTCAGCGTATCTCTTCTTTGAACTACCTAGAACTTTAAAGATTCTTCCAATCTTTGCTCCGGAGTTATCAGTTATTTTAACTATTGATCTTGCTTGTATCATATAATTTAAGCTATCTTAAAATGCTTATGCTTAGAAATAGGAGCACATTCTACGATAGTGACTTTCTCACCAATCTTCTTTGTGTTTCCGACATCATGAGCCTTATAGTTCTTAGAAACGTTGAAGTATTTCTTATATTTAGGATGCTGGATATAGTGGTTTACTTCAACAACACATGTATCCTTCATCTTATCTGATACTACAACTCCCTTAAGAGTCTGCTTATTTGATTTTATAGCTTGTTTAGCAGTCATATTATTAAATTCTATTTACTATCTTAGTCTTAACCGACATCTTCTTACCAGCCTTAATTAGAGCTGAGATCGCAATAGCTGGTTCTACACCATCTACTTCGAACATAACTCTTCCTGGCTTGATTTCAGCAACATATCCCTGTACATCTCCTTTACCCTTACCCATTTTAACTTCGGCAGGCTTCTGTGTGAAAGGTCTGTCTGGGAAAATTCTGGTCCACATCTTTCCAGTCTTAGAAACATATCTAGAAATAACTTTTCTAGCTGATTCTATTTCGTTAGAAGTGATTCTACCGTAAGTGATAGCCTTAAGACCGTGAGTACCGAAGTCTACTTTAGTACCTCTGGTTTCCACCATGGTCTCCTGCTTCTTGGCATTTCTTCTTGTGGTATGCCACTTTCTGTATTTAACTTTCTTTGGTGTTAACATGTTAGTTTAATTAGCTTTGTTAGTTGCCTTTACGTTCTCCTTTGCGAAGATTTCTCCCTTGTATATCCAAACCTTAATACCTAGGTCTCCGTATGGCATTCTTGCACGCTCTGTAGCGTAATCAATATCAGCTCTTAGAGTCTGAAGAGGAATTCTTCCCTTCTTCAAGTCTTCTGAACGAGCAATATCTGTACCTCCAAGTCTTCCAGCAATTCTGATCTTAACACCCTGTACTTCTCTGTTTGCCATAACCTTCTCAATAGTCTGCTTCATAACTCTTCTGAATGTCATTCTCTTCTCTAGACCTTCTGCTACTAGCATAGCTACGATCTTTGAGTTACTCTCAGGATTCTTTATTTCTTCAATATCTATCTTTAGTTCCTGACCCTTGATAGCTAACTTTTTCTTATTTAAAAATGAAGCGATATCTGTTCTAAGCTTTGTGATACCATCACCGTTTCTACCAATAATAAGACCTGGACGACCTGTCTTAATGATAAGTCTTAGAGCTTTAGCACTTCTCTCGATATCTAGACCTGCTACAAGGAAAGTTCTTAGCTTTTCTTCTAGCATTTCTCTTAATTCAATATCTGCCTTGAAATAATCACGGTACTGCTTATTAATACCGAACCAGCGACTCTTCCAATCGCGGATTATTCCTAGTCTATGTGAATATGGGTGTACTGAGTGTGACATATTATTTTACTGATTTCTTAGTTACTTTAGTCTTAGCTTCAGCCTTAACTGCTGTCTTTACAGTCTTTTCTGTCTTTGCTGGAATAGCCTTTGGTGCTAGAACGACTAGAACATTACTACATCTCTTATTAATTCTTGCTCCTGATCCACGTGCTCTTGGCATCATTCTCTTAAGAGTAACACCTGAGTCTACTCTGAATTCCTTAATGAAAAGTGTATCTACTGGAATATTCTGAGACTTAGCATTAGAGATAGCTGATCTAACTAGCTTTGAAAGAGGTAGTCCTGCTTTCTTTGCAACGTTATCAAGAGTAACCACAGCTTCTTCTGCCTTCTTACCAGAAACTAGACTAGCTACTAGTCTAACTTTTCTTGGTGACTGTCTGTGGTTGTTAAGATATGCGGTAATCATAAAATTTACTTTTTATCTGTTGTTGTGGCCTTAGCGGACTTAGCAGCTGCGATCTCAGCTTCCTTAGCCTTAATTTCTATTTCCTTCTGCATCTTACCTCCGTGTCTGATGAATTTTCTGGTCTGACTGAATTCTCCTAGACGATGACCTACCATGTCTTCTGAGACTAGAACCTCAATGTGAGATCTTCCGTTATGAACGCCGAAGATGAATCCCACCATTTCCGGTGAAATTACGCTTCTTCTGTACCAGGTTTTAATAACGCCGGTTTCTGTCGGCTTCTTACCTGCTATTTTGGCCAAGAGTTTTGGTTCAACAAATGGTCCTTTCTTTAGTGATCGTGTCATCTTTTAGTTGGGTATAAATAAACAAGCTCGTTACGAGCCAGGAATACATATTAAACAAAATGCCTCAAAATGTCAACATTAAACGGGCGTTTATGTATTTATGTATAACCGAGGCTTTTAATGTGTCGAAAAACATTAGGACTTATAGCTAAAGCGTGGCCTAATATTATTCGAAGCCTTCCTTCTGTTTCTCAAAAGAACTAGCGTACAGACCGTTTTTAAGCATTAATTCATCGTGTGTACCCATTTCAGCCACAGTATGACCAGATAACAAAATAATCTTATCTGCCTTTCTTATGGTAGAAAAGTTATGAGAGATTAATATCATACTTTGGTTATTAGATAGATTTTCTAAGTTTTCGAAAATTCTACCAGCGGATATTGCGTCTACCGAAGCAGTGGGTTCGTCTAGAATTAATATCTTTGATCTTCTGTATACAGTTTTAGCAATAGCTAATTTTTGTCTCTCCCCTTTCGATAATTCCTGACCGTCGAACTCTACTCCGATCTGCTCATCATATTTATTTTTCCATGTATCAATAAAATCTGAAGACGTGCTAATTTCTGAAGCTCTTATTACTGCATTCATATCTAAAGGTATTTCAGAATCACCACAAGCTATGGCTTCCTTTGCCAGAAACTTATATGTAACGAAATCTTGGAACAATACAGCTAAATTCCTCCACCATTTATCGAGTGATATCTCTCTTATATTCACACCGTTAATAAGTACCTCGCCCTCTGTAACATCATGAATTCTTAAAATAAGCCTAATTAGCGTGGTTTTACCAGCACCATTCAGGCCCACTAAACCTATTTTCTCACCAGGATTAATCTTAAAAGATACATCCTTAAGCACAAATTCTTCTGAGCTAGGATACTTAAACGAAACATTCTTAAACTCAATACTAGGCACATTAGTGTAATCTATACTTACAGGATTATCAGATATTTTTATTATCGGCTTTGTTTCAAATACTCTCATCATATCTGTAACGTAAAGATTCCTTTCTAGAGTTCTGGCGAATGATCCAAACATATTAGTAATGGAGCTACTCAATCCAGTAAATGTGGCTATTAGGAAAATCATTGTTCCAACATTCGTGCTTCCACCCACTACACCAGACACGATAATCCATAATCCCCAAACTATTCCGATTGCAGAAAAAGATTCAGTAGCAATTCTGAGATACATCTTTTTCTTTTCAGTTTTTATTTGTTTTATATTGAAAGCATCTAGAATATCTTTAATTTTAGCTATAAATATTTTTGTATTAGAAAAAAGTTTATTTTCAATAATTCCCACCTTATCATCAAAGAATGAATCCAAGTGACTCTTCATTCTGCTGTTTCCACTATTATCCATCCATAGACCCCACATAACTGTTCCAAACTTAATTTCCATTAAGAATTGAGGTATGTAGAAAGCTATTATTATCAGGTATATTTTCCAATCTATGGCTATAGTCATAGCTGAACCGACTATAATATAAGCCACATTTCTTATTTCATTATATGAATCCTCAATGAAATTTATCATCGGCCAATATTCACTATTAAAAGCTCTTTTTAATAGATTCTGAAATGTAGAATTTTCATGATGAGCGATGTCTATGTCTGTCTTCTTACGAAGAAGCATTATGTTTAAATACGTACTAAATTCATAGAACACTACTCTATCTAAATAGTTAAATATAGAATTCAGAATATTTGGAGATATGTTTACAAAGGCATAAATACTTAGAAACATAATAACTGTTCCGTACTCAGTATTACCGGAAGTTATAACAGATATTAATTCATCCACCAAAGAACCTAATGCTTTTGATGAGAATAGAGGTAAAAGACCCAGAGTTATACTAATAAATACTAGAAAAGATCTTCTCCATGGATCCGAGACAAAGGAATGATAATAAAGAAATTTAATATTCTTAAATAGATTCTTTAGATTACTGATTGTGAGTGTTTTTTCTGACATATAATTAAATATAAGGGTAGCATACCTTACAGAAAACAAAAAAGAGCCTTTCGGGCTCTTTTTTGTTTGAATAATTAGATTTATTCTGACTTCTTTGATTTTCCAACCTTTCTTCTTGAAACAACGAATTGTCCAGAATACTTATTTGGTCTTCTTGTCTTCTGACCCTTTCCTGTAGGCTTACCGTAGACGTTGATTTCTCTTCTTCTACCTCTACCCTGTCTTCCTTCACCACCTCCTTTTGGATGGTCTACTGGGTTCATTGCGCTACCACGTACTGTAGGTCTGATACCAAGCCATCTTGATCTACCGGCCTTACCGATATTCACAAGTCTTGACTCGTCATTAGATACTGTACCGATAGTTGCCCAACAATTTTCGCTGACTTTTCTAACTTCTGTTGAAGGAAGCTTGATGTGAGCGTAACCGCCATCTAGAGCGATCAACTGAGCAAATGAACCAGCACTTCTGATCATCTTAGCACCCTCGTTTGGCTTGATTTCCAAGTTATAAACGAATGTACCAACTGGAATGTTCTTTAGTGGAAGTCTGCTAGCAGGAGTGATTTCAGTCTTTTCTGCAACCATAAACTTATCACCAACTTTAATTCCCTTTGGAAGAATTACGTATCTCTTCTCACCGTCTGCATATACTGCTAGACCAATGAAAGCTGTTCTGTTTGGATCGTATTCTACTGTAGAAATAGTAGCAGGAATGTTTTTCTTATTGTAAGTGAAATCAATTTCTCTATACAATCTCTTAACTCCTCCTCCCTTATGTCTTACTGTAATACGACCAGCGTTGTTTCTTCCTACGTCTCTCTTAAAACCCTTTGTAAGAGCCTTATGTGGCTCTGAGGCTGTAAGATACTCGGCATAGTTAATACCGGTCATATGACGTCTTGATTTTGTTGTAGGACGATATGTCTTCATTTTAGTATTCTTAAATTAATCGAATTAAATAAACTCGATCTTGTCGCCCTTCTTTAGGAAAACGACAGCCTTCTTAACACCACTCTTAGTACCGAACTTTCCACGTACAAAGACAGTTTTAGCAGGTAGGTTGATAATGTTTATTTTTACAGGCTCGACTTTATATTTATCCTTAATAGCCTTGTAAATTTTACCCTTTGTAGCACCCTTAGATACTACGAAAGTGTATACACCCTTGTCAGATAGAATGGCTGCTTTCTCAGCTACTCTTGGGGCGATAATGACACCTTTAACAAGTTCCTTAGAATCCTTAACTTCTTCAGCTTTTTTGTCAGTCTTTTTAACTGCAACAGCTTTAGTAGCCTTAGTCTTCTTTTCTGGCTTGTTCTCGGCCTTAACTACGGCCTTAGCGTCCTTCTTTTCTTCTGTATTTTTCTTGAATAATGCCATTGTATTAATTATTACTTACTTAACTTTCCACTTATAAGTGACAAAGTTTCTTTAGGATTCTCAATAATGATGAATCTATGCTTTAGAGCTGAAACAGGATTAATGTTTCTAAATTCATCAGTTTCAATAGTTCCGATATTTCCGAAGCTCTTTGATGCAACTTCGTTCTTACCGTTCAGACCGATCCAAGCAAGGTTACCACTTCTTCTTGAAAGTCTCTCGTAACCTTTAATTCCTGAAAGGGCTGTAACTACTGCTTTAGCTTCTTTAGTTTTAGGAGCTGCGAATGAAAGAGATTCTACGAATAGAATTTCTCCATCCTTAAACTTCTTAGAAAGAATAGTGAACAAAGCCTTAGCTTTCATTTTCTTACTAACTTTTCTTACGAAGTTCTTATCATTTCTAGGACCGTGAGCCACACCTCCACCTACCCAGATAGGAGATCTTCTAGAACCGTGTCTAGCTCTACCAGTTCCCTTCTGCTGCCATGGCTTCTTACCAGTACCTGATACTTCGCCACGAGTCTTAGTGTGAGCAATATTTTCACGAGCAGTAGACATCATAGATGTCACTACCTGGTGAACCAAGTCTGCATTCCAATCAAGACCAAAAACATCCTTAGGAAGTTCGATCTTTCCTGATTCTGCACCTTTTTGAGTATATAGTTTTGCTTCCATGTTAGTTTATTATCCTCTTATCTCAAGAAGGGTACCGCGACGACCTGGTACTGCTCCTTTAACTAATAAATAGTTGTTTGTAGGATCAACATTCATTACTTTCAAACCCTGAACAGTAACTCTTGTTCCTCCCATTCTACCGGCCATTCGCATTGCCTTTGGAACTCTCGTTCTAAGACCGCTACCGATAGAACCTGGCTCTCTTTCAGAGTGTTTCTGACCGTGAGTTCTAGGACCACCGCCGAAGCCGTGTCTCTTAACTACACCTTGGAAACCCTTACCCTTTGTGATACCTGATATATTTACATATTCTCCAGGCTGGAAAACAGATAAATCTATTTTATCTCCTCTCTTAAGAGTAGTTTCTGAATCGAGAAGGAACTCCCTAAGGTGCGCGAATGCACCAAGGTCCTTAAGGTGTCCTTTCTCTGGTTTTGACAATTTATTCTCGCGCTTCACTCCTGAACCCAATTGCACCGCTACATAGCCTTCTTTCTCTTTAGATTTGACCTGTGTAACGGTGTTTGGAGCTACCTCAATGATCGTGACAGGGGTTACAACACCCTCGGCATCGAACATCTGTGCCATTTCTTTCTTAACACCGATTATGAATTTCATAGGATTAGACCATCTTCACGTCAACGCTGACTCCTGATGGCATGCTTAAATTCGTAAGAGCCTCTATGATTTTCTGGTTTGGATTTAAGATATCGATAATTCTCTTATGAGTTCTCATCTCAAACTGTTCACGAGCGTTCTTGTGTACGAATGTTGATCTATTAACTGTGTACTTTTTAATTTCTGTTGGAAGAGGAATTGGTCCGTGGAACTGGACATCATACCTTACGGCTGTGTCCATGATCTGCTTCACGGATGCATCTAAGATTTTACTCTCATATGCCTTAACTCTAATTCTTAACTTAGAGATACCTTCTTCCTTTGAAAGCTTTACTTTTGCTGTCGTTTTCTTTGCATTAGCAGTCATTGGCGTATTTGTAATTATTAAGCGTTTATCTTAGTTACAACACCAGCTCCTACAGTCTTGCCTCCTTCACGGATAGCGAATCTCATCTTTTCTTCTAGAGCTACTGGAGCTACTAGCTTTACTTTGAATGTAACTGTATCACCTGGCATAACCATCTCTACACCTGCTGCTAGAGTTACTTCTCCAGTAACGTCTGTAGTTCTGATGTAGAACTGTGGCTTGTAACCATTGAAGAATGGGGTGTGTCTTCCTCCTTCTTCCTTCTTTAGAATGTAAACCTCGGCCTCGAAGTCTGTATGAGGCTTAACAGAGCCAGTCTTTGCTAGAACCTGACCTCTGCTTACGTCTTCTTTTCTTGTACCTCTTAGAAGTAGACCTGCGTTATCACCGGCCTGACCTTCCTTAAGCTGCTTGTTAAACATTTCGATACCTGTAATAGCGGTCTTTGTTGTGTCTGTAAAACCAACGATTTCTACTTCGTCACCTAGTTTTATAACACCTCTTTCGATACGACCTGTTACTACTGTTCCTCTACCTTCAATTGAGAAGATGTCCTCAATAGGCATTAGGAATGGCTTGTCTGTCTCACGAACTGGAGTAGGAATGTAAGTATCTAGAGCTGTCATAAGGTCCTTAATAGACTTTACCCACTCTGGCTTACCATCCATAGCACCTGTAGCTGAACCACGAATAACTGGAGCGTTAGCACCGTCATACTGGTACTTTGTTAGAAGCTCTCTTGCTTCCTCTTCTACTAGGTCTACTAGTTCCTTATCTACTAGATCACACTTGTTTAGGAAAACTACGATTCTTGGCACACCTACCTGACGTGCTAGAAGAACGTGTTCTCTTGACTGTGGCATAAGACCATCAGCTGCTGAAACTACAAGAATAGCACCGTCCATTTGAGCGGCACCTGTAATCATGTTCTTAATGTAATCTGCGTGTCCTGGAGCGTCGATGTGAGCATAGTGTCTTGCTTCAGACTCATACTCAACGTGCGCTAGAGAAATTGTAACAATCTTACTATCATCACGAACTGTACCACCCTTTGCGATATCAGCGTATGATTTAAGATTTGCTAGTCCATCCTTAGACTGTACTGCTAGGATAGATGTGGTAAGAGTTGTCTTACCATGGTCAACGTGGCCAATTGTACCAACGTTAACATGTGGCTTTGTTCTTATAAATTCTGCCATATTGGTTAATGTTATTACTAATAATAATTGGCGTTTAATGATTATGTTTTCGAGGCCATAAAGAAAAAACGACGCTGTTTTTGCGTAACGCTCATAATATCAAAGATACGCGTATTGTCAATAAAAAAGCCCTCTGTGGGGCTTCTTTATTTATTAATATAGCTGTTTTATAGTAAAAACCTATAAAACCTAGTCATCCTCTACCTCATTTTCGACCTCCCCAGTCTCATCCTCACCATTATCCTCCACCTTGTCTATAGTAGATGAATTCTGTTCATCCCCATTTTTAATAAAGAAAGGTGCGCTTGTATTTACTTTTAATATATCAAAGCCTCCTTTTACATATTTAACACCAGCAACTTCTATAGTGAAACCCTTCATTCCAGCACTTAGAGCATCACTCATGAATTTTTTAATTTCTGGAGTAATATTAATTACAGTTTCTACCTTGTAACTATTATCCCCAAGATTCTCCCCTTTTCCATAAGCTATCTGAGCAATACTTTCCATAAACCATTCCTTAGAACCTCCAGCTCTAAGAGAAATCACATATCCTTCAACATTAGATAAATTAGATTTAAAAACTAACTCGATCTTTTCACCTAATTTATATTTCTTATCCTTTTCCGGCTTAATGATATTTAGAAATGCATTAATATTCGCATTGCTATTCGGTCCCCAGGAAGAAACAGTCGAAGACCCTATATTCTCAGGTAAATCAACTTGAGGTGTGTCACCATACGGATGACAGATCATTCCATTAATTTTTCCTCTAGTCATTGGACCAAAAAATCCAGTCATAGGAAGACCGTTTTTACCTTGATATTTAACCACAGCAGCGGCGACATCTTCGTTAAAAGATTCACTTTGTGTGTTTAAAAGACCGATCTTATTTAGATAATAAGACATTCTAGAAACATCTTGCCCCTTATCTCCAATTCTTAAATCTCTTTCAAATTTTATACAATCTGAAGTTTTGACCGGCTCCTTAACCAATACTTGAAGCTTAGCAGTCTGTTCATCTGAAAGACCTAATATTTTTGATATTTGCAATAACTCATTAGAAGTTAGAGCTTGAACACTGACTGCACTAAACAGAAAAGAAAAAGCCAAACCTAGAACTAATAATTTTTTCTTCATATTTTATAAACAAAACATTTAAAGACCGTATTCGGTCTTCTATTAATAAGAGGTGGTTATGGAATAATTATACCCTCGATGAAATATATAACAAGTCTTAGTTATTCACATAACAAAACGCATATCTCAATGTAAAAGATATGCGTTTTGTGTTTTAAACTATTTTTAACGATTACTTACCTCTTGCCTCTACGATTTCCTTCTCAACATTTGGTGGAACAACTGCGTAATGATCGAATTCCATGTTTGCATTACCACGACCTTCTGTTAGAGAACGAAGCTGTGTGGTATAACCGAACATTTCTGAAAGTGGAACTGTAGCTCTTACCACCTTTAGACCATTTCCTCTGTCGTCCATACCTAGAATCTGACCTCTCTTTGATGAAAGACTTCCGTTAATATCTCCCATGAACTTCTCAGGGAATGTAACTTCAATCTTCATAATAGGCTCTAGAATAACAGGCTTTGCTCTTCTACATGCTTCCTGGAAAGCCTGAGAAGCTGCGATCTTATAAGCGATTTCTGATGAGTCCACATCGTGGTATGAACCGAATGTAAGTTCACAAGAGATGTCCACCATCTTAAATCCTGCTAGAAGACCTCTGTCCATAGCTTCCTTAACTCCCTTCTCTACTGCTGGAATAAATTCCTGAGGAATTACTCCACCCTTAATAGAATCAATGAACTCAAAGTGATCATATCTGCTAACGTTCTTAGGAATCTTTGCTTCTGGATCAAGTTTCTCCATAGGCTTAAGAGTAAGTTTAACGTGACCGTACTGACCCTTACCTCCTGACTGCTTAATGTATTTATGTTCTGCTTCAGCTGTACCAAGAATAGTTTCTCTGTATGCTACTTGTGGCTTACCAACATTAGCCTCAACGCTGAATTCTCTTTTCATTCTATCTACCATGATATCAAGGTGTAACTCACCCATACCTGAGATAATAGTTTCATTTGTCTCTGCGTTTGAAGAAACCTTAAATGTTGGATCCTCATCGGTAAGCTTCTTAAGAGCCATACCCATTTTCTCCTGGTCTGCCTTTGTCTTAGGTTCAATTCTTAGAGATACCACTGGTTCAACGAACTTAATAGGATCTAGAATAATAGGATTTGCTTCATCACATAGAGTGTGTGAAGTCTTAGCACCCTTTAGACCTACAGCAGCTGCGATTTCTCCAGCATAAACTCTCTTAACCTCTTCTCTCTTATCTGCCTGAAGTCTAACGATACGTCCTAGTCTCTCTTTTTCACCTGTTGTTACGTTATAGATATAAGTACCAGCATCAATGAAACCTGAGTAAACACGGAAGAATGTAAGCTGACCTACGAATGGATCGTTCTGAAGCTTGAAAGCAAGAGCAGAAAAAGGTTCTGTATCAGAAGCATGTCTCTCTATATGATCTCCTGTATGTGGATCAATACCATGAACTGCAGGAATATCTAGAGGAGATGGAAGATAGTCTACCACTGCATCTAGAACTAACTGTACTCCCTTGTTCTTAAGAGCAGAACCTGTGAATACTGGGAAAATCTTACAAGCAATAACAGCCTTTCTTAAAGCAGCCTTTAGTTCATCTACTGAAAATTCCTTACCGTCTAGATAACCCTGCATTAGTACATCGTCAGTTTCAGAAATCTTTTCTACTAGAATAGCTCTGTATTTCTTTGCTTCTTCTACGTATTCTGCTGGAATTTCTAATTCAATAACGTTAATACCCTTTTCACCTTCGAAGTTATAAGCCTTCATTTTTAGAAGATCTATAACACCGCTGTGATTTTCTTCTGTACCAATAGGAATCTGCATTCTTACTGCATTCTTATTTAGTCTGTCTAGAATTGATTGGAATGAGTTTTCGAAAGAAGCACCCATTCTGTCTAGTTTGTTGATGAAACAGATACGAGGAACATTTCCTTCATCGGCATATCTCCAGTTTGTTTCTGACTGAGGTTCTACTCCGGCTACTCCATCGAATACCACTACTGCTCCGTCTAGCACTCTTAGTGATCTCTTTACTTCAGCTGTGAAGTCAATGTGACCAGGTGTATCAATAACATTGAAACGAACCTTCTTTGAAGTGTCCTTTCCCATGTATGTAGGATTCCAGAAACAAGTAATAGCAGCTGCGGTAATTGTGATACCACGCTCTCTTTCCTGTTCCATCCAGTCAGTAACAGTAGCACCATCGTGCACCTCACCGATCTTATGAATCATACCTGTATAATAAAGAATTCTTTCGGAAGTTGTAGTTTTACCCGCATCAATGTGCGCAATAACTCCGAAGTTTCTTACTCTCTCCAATGGATAGTCTCTTTGCATATAATATTAAAATTGCTTGTTAGCGAATGTGTTAAAGATATTACTATAGTTACGCCAAAAAGTCTATATTTTTATATACTCATTTAACGAATTTTGTTCTAATAGAAAAATTAAAAGACCTCCTTTTCGAGAGACTTACAATCGTCTCAAGAAAAGGAGGTCTTTTAATTTTAGTTTACCAAGCGAAATGAGCAAATGCCTTGTTAGCTTCTGCCATTTTATGAGTGTTTTCTCTCTTCTTTACTGCTTCACCTTCATTCTTAGATGCAGCGATAATTTCATCTGAAAGTTTGATATGCATTGGCTTGCCTTTCTTGCTTCTAGCAGCTTCAATGATCCATTTCATACCCATAGCGAGTCTTCTTTCTGGGCGTACTTCTCTAGGAACTTGATAGTTTGCACCACCAACTCTTCTAGATCTTACTTCCATAACTGGAGCTGCATTTTTAAGTGCTGCTTCAATAACTTCTATTGGATCTTCAACCTTAGCTTTGGTCTTAATCTCTTCTAGAGCTGCGTAAACTACTTTTCTGGCGGTATTTTTCTTACCTGATTCCATTACGTAGTTAATTAGCTTACCAATCTTCTCGTTCTTATAAACGAGGTCTGGTTTAACTATATTTCTATTTCTTACTGGTCTTCTCATTTTATTTAAAGTTTATCTTTATGATTTCAGATTATTTCTTAGCAGCCTTTGGCTTCTTTGCTCCGTACTGGCTTCTTCCCTTCATTCTGCCTTCTACTCCTGATGCATCGAATTTTCCACGTACTACTGTATATCTTAGTCCTACATCCTTTACACGACCACCTCTTAACTGAACTACTGAGTGTTCCTGTAGGTTGTGTCCAATACCTGGAATATAAGCTGTAACTTCCATACCATTACTTAGTCTTACTCTGGCAATCTTTCTGATAGCTGAGTTAGGCTTCTTAGGAGTCTTTGTAGTTACCTTTGTACATACACCTCTCTTAAATGGTGCATTATAAAAAGTAGGTCTGTTGCTGATAGCATTGAAACCCTTAGTTAAAGCTACAGACTTAGATCTTCTTTTAGTCTGTACTCTGTTTCTTTTGATTAACTGATTAAGTGTAGGCACGGTTAAATTGTTTTAATATAATTAAAAATTGCTTTAGTTAAAGCGTCAGAAGAATATAGCAACTCAAGCTTAAAATGTCAATCTCTTATACCACTTATTAGTAATATTTTTAAACTGCCAGACTATAATCCAATATCAAAACCCATAATTATTTTAAACAATCTAGAAATTATAGGATTTAGAAAGGCTACTCCAAATATGATAAATAAAAATAGTATTGGTAATGAATACTTTTCATAATAGGGTCTTATTTTATAGAAAAACTTAGGAAAAAGGTTAAATAAGACCTTAGAACCATCTAAAGGAGCCACTGGAATAAGGTTAAAAACGCACAATAGTAGATTAATTACAACTATAGCAACTAGGAATTTAATTGTAGCTAGTGATAAAGATGCATACATTATTCTAAAGACAATGCCTGTAATGATAGCTAGAAGTAGATTCGTAGCCGGACCAGCTAAAGCTATAGTGAGCTCTCCCCATCTAAGATTCTTTAGATTATTTGGATTATATTGAACAGGCTTTGCCCAACCAAAAGCACCAAAACCTGTAAGAGATGTAACCAAAGGAACTATCAATGACCCCACAAAGTCTAGATGCTTCACTGGATTAATAGTTAGCCTACCTTGAAGTTCTGGTGTATCATCACCCCATGCCACCGCTGTATAACCATGAGCGAGCTCATGAATTACAAGTGACATTATTGTAATAATAATAAAAATAATTGTATCCATACTTGCAATATTGCTAATGTATGATAACATATTGCAACTAATAAACACATATGGCAAAAGTCTGCGCAGTAACAAAAAAGAGTTCAATAAATGGCGGGGGTTATTCAAACAGAACCCGTGCTACTCAATTTAACCCTACAGGAAAGGTTAGAAGATATGCTAATCTTCAGCCAAAGAAAATCTACGTTCCTGAACTAAAGAAAACTTTCATTCTTAGTCTTTCAGCACGTGCTATTAAGACTATTAATAAGAACGGAGCATTTCAGACACTAAAGAAAGCAGGAGTAATTAAGTAATCTAAATTTAAATACAACAAAAAACCGGCCAGATGCCGGTTTTTTGTTGTATTTACTATATATTTATAACAATATCCCCTCTCTCGGCAGTATTTAATATTTTTACATTATTATCTTTCAAAACATCTAATGTTTCTTTATTTGGATGACCATATCTATTATTTTTCCCAGCAGAAATAATAGCCATACCCCCACCGAACTCTTTAATCCATTTTTTATCAGAAGAAGTTTTAGAACCGTGATGCCCTACGACTATATATTCTGTTTTTACATAATCCAAAATCTTTGACAAATACCTCTCAATCTTTTTGGGAGAGTCTCCCATGAAAGTAATAATATTTTTTCTAAAATCAGAAACTGAGTCTTTACTTAATCTAAGTATTAATGAGGAATCATTTACTTTATACCCATTCATTTGTCTATCAGGGAAAAGAATATCTAAAGAAAAATCATCAAATCTAAGACTTTTACCTAAATAGCCATGAACTATTCCGGTACCGGTACGACGAAAACACGAGATCATATCATTAAAAGATTCTTTATTATCACTTTTTGGCGGAATAACTAATAGGCCAACATCATATCTCCCACATAGATCAATAAAGCCAAAGTAATGATCCTTATCTGCATTAGTAACCACAAGTGCACTTATGTCTCTCTTCCAGAATGGTAGATATTTACCAATTTTCCTAATCAGAGAGTTATCTGGTCCACCGTCTATAATCACAATGTCTTTTGGTGATAGGTCTAAAAGATTGGAACTGCCCTGCCCAATGTCTAATACGACAGCCTTCGGAATGAAATTAAAATACCTACTATATATAGAATACGAAACAGATACCATAGATATAATAAGGACTATATATACTAAGTAACCATAACGATTAGCCATGATATTTAATTTATCCATTAGCCGAGTGTACTATATAGATATATAATTCTAATAAAGAAATATAAAATAAAAATCAAATGACTCAATTCATAGAAAAGAAATTTAATATCCCTGAACTTAAAGGAATATCTAAGAAAAACATAGACGAACATCTAGGTCTTTATTCTGGATATGTTAAAAACACTAATAATGTTTTAAATAAGATTAACGAACTTTCTGCAGACACAGAAAAAAATCTATACCTTATAGGAGAACTTGGAAGAAGGTTTTCTTTCGAATATAACGGTATCAAAAACCATGAATTATATTTTTCACAGTTAGAGGGAGGTTCCGTCGCTTTGGAAAAAGAATCTGAATTGTCTAAAAAAATATCAGAACAATTCGGAAGTTTTGAAAATTGGATTTCAAAATTTAAAACTTTAGCAATGACTCGTGGAATTGGATGGGCAATGTTATATCACGATAAAGAAACTGACACCTTAATTAACTCTTGGGTAGATGAACAGCATTTAGGTCAGCTTCAGGGACTCTCTCCTATTTTTGCATTAGACATGTGGGAACATTCTTATGTAGCGGATTACAATCCAAGTGGAAAGAAAAAATATATCGAAGATTATTTAGAGAATGTAAACTGGAAAATAGTTTCTGAAAGATTTTAAACCGTCTCAAAACTTTAAAGAATTAAAAGGAATAAAATTAGCATACTCCACTACACTAATAATGTAGTGGAGTATTGCGTGTGTTGGAACAGAAAAAATGTAAGAAATTAATTCTGAAATAAATCCTACAATCCCAACTAAAAAAGCTGCGAGCATCGCATAAGGAATAAACGGTAAAACTAATAAATTAGTTACTGGAGATATTAAAGAAATATTTCTCATATTAATAGCAATATATGGCACAGTTAAAATTTGAGCGGAAAGTGTGCTCGATAAAGTTTCTCTCATGGCGAATTTTTCAGTTATAAAAAATAATTTATTTTTCATCCAATCTCCGAAGGTCGCGAGACTTACTGTAGCTAAAAAAGATAACTGAAAAGATGTATCGTAATTTATAGAAAACGGATTAAACAAAACCATTAAAAAAGCTGAGACAAAAAGTGCACGCCACATATCGTAGTCTCTTCGAGTGAGTTCACCGACACACATAATTAATGTCATGATAAAAGATCTCATCACTGTAGCTGACCAACCAACAGTAGTACAAAAAATCAAAAGAAATAAAACTGAATAAATAAATTTTGTTCTTCTAGAAAATCTATTGAGTAAAAGTGCGACCATTGCTGCAATGATGGTTATGTTAAATCCAGAAAGAACAATTATATGTGAGAGACCGGCATCTCTAAAATCAGATTCTAATTTATCTCCGAGACCACTTTGGTCTCCGAGTAGTACTCCCCCAGCGAGAGAAGACTCGGGTTCACTAATTACATTTTTTATATTACTTAAAAATTTATTACGCAGTCTGTATAAAAATTTCTTTAAAGACTGTCCTTTATCTACTACTAAAATTTTCTGTGAAGTCAGTATATGAGAAACATTTTTGTTTCTAAGATAGTCAGGATAATTAAAAGATGTTTCGGAATTCTCCAGCTTAAATTTCTCCGGTTTTTTTATGAAACCCCTGATATTAATATGATCTCCATGTTCCACATTAGTTAAGTTACTATCATTAACTAAAACATAGTGTTTAATACTTGTGGAACTTGTTAGCGATGTTTCATCACTTAAAAACAGAAAAGTATTTTTACCGTTTTTATAAGAAATATCACTGACCACTACTCCTCGTAAATTTACATTTTGCTTATTAACAGTCGAGATATTTTTATCAAAATGAAAATGAAAAAATGTAGTTAACAGCATCCCGAATAACAAAAATATTAAGGGAAGCAAAAACTTCGTATAACGGTGAAAACGAAAAATAGTTCCCCAACCCACCAAAGAGAGGAGGGGTATGATAATCATTATTAACGAGAGATAAGTATTAAAACCTAGAAACTTTAGCCAATCATACTCATGAATCATGTTACTCATATAGCAAGCAACAAGAAAACAAGAGATGTTTATCTCAATCTTATACCTCTCGTACATCTATAAATTCTACAGATGAGAGATAAAGTTTTAATAAAGAAATTCTAAAGAAAAGATAAAGATTTCCTTTAGTTTATCCACTGTTTAACCACAGCCTCCTCTTCCATTAGATCTTTTACTTTTTTAAATTTTGCACCCTTAACACCCTTTACTCGAGCTTCACATTCAGCCCATGTTTCGTGTTTCATCAAAATCTGATTAACATAACTTATGTAATAACCACTTTTAGGCTTCTTACTTACAGTTACAATGTTATTCATATCGGAAAGTCCTTTAGATTCGGTATTTTTAAATTGTCCTTTTGTCTTAGAAGAAGATCTTCTTTCACCTAGGTTTACTGCTTTTTCGTATTCACTTTCATCACCGTCAAAAAGCTTCACATCTTCCTTCGTAGCAAAACCATTCGCAATAATGTCACATCTCTCATTAACATGAACACCTGAATGACCAGCAACTTTAGACCAAGAAACTTTCATCTTAGAAGTATAAAAATGTAACTTCTCCCATAGATCTCTGTTAGCTACTTCATCTTCCATTTTATTAACCCATCCATTCTTCATCCAGCCAAAAATCCATTTTGTAATTCCATTTATCAAGTACGCGGAATCAGAACAAATCTCTATCTTTATATCCTCGTCTTTATTAAAAATATTTTCGTATACAAATTTTAAAGCCTCGATGGAACTATTAATTTCCATTTTATTATTAGTACTTTCATCACCTCCGTATCCACCAAGTTCTTTAACTTTATTATCAAAATAAATTACAGCAGCCCATCCTCCAGGACCAGGATTACCTATCGAAGAACCGTCTGTATAAATTTTTATTGCTTTCATATTTTAATTATAATATTTCTAAAATTCTAAGTCTTAATTCTGAAGCACCTCTGAAATTATTTTTCTCTAAACTAAATATCACATTCACTTTATCACCCTTCTTTTCTTTAATCTCTGAATCGGGACTTTTAGCGAAAAACTGAATTCCTTTTATTCTATTATTACCATCAGAAAAAACAAATTCCAAATGTTCTTTACTCTTACCGAAAATTTTAACTGCTTCCACCATAACTGATCTTAGCAAAAATACAGGCTTTGGATTATCCATTCCGAATGGTGATAGTCTACTTATTTCTGAAAAAAGTTTTTCATTAATTTCACTTATATATAATTCTGCATCAATCTCTGAAACTTCTTCGAGTTCCTCCCTCCCTACTTTAGAGATCGCCTTCGTTAATTCTTTTTCAAAATCTAAAATTTTATCTTCCTTCAAACTAAAACCCCCAGACCCTTTATGTCCTCCAAATGCTGAAAGAATTCCGGATGGAATAGCTTCAAAAATTTTTAAAATATTAAAACCTTCTGGAGCACGACATGAACCTTTCACCACATCACCTGCCTTTCCCCAAAGAAAAACAGGAATATTATATTCATCAATTAAATTGTTTGCGACGGGTCCAAGCAAAGAAGGTCTCCACTCTGGGCTTCCTGTTACGATCACATTTCCAATATCACCATTAGTCTTTTTTATTTCTAAAATTTTTCTGACATGTTTTGAAATCCCAGCAGTAGTTCCTTTTCTTTCTGTATTTATTTTTTCAAGTGTGCGCGCAAGTTCATCTCCAGTTTTTTCATCTTTCGCAATTAATAATTGGTAAGCGTGATCTGCCTCTCCCATACGAGAAGCTGCGTTGATTCTAGGAGTAATAGAAAAAGTTACATCTTCTTCTGTTAAATAATTTGAATTAATTCCTAAAATCCAAAGTAACTTTTTTAGACCATGACGTTTTGTTTTTCTCAAAACTTTCAAACCGAAATATGCGAGCGCTCTATTCTCATCTACTAATGGCACCATGTCAGATAAAGTAGCAAGCCCCACCATATCAAGTAACCATTTCTCTTTTCCCACACCCATACCAAAATCCTTTTTCTTGAGAATTCCCTGAATTAATTTAAATGCTACACCCGCTCCACATAATCCCTTAAAAGGATACCCGGCATCAGGTAATTGAGGATTTAAAATAGCGAAGGCTTTAGGTAGCTTTCCATCCTGTGGTAAATGATGGTCTGTAATAATAACATCTACTCCAAGCTCATTTGCCCTATCCACCGCTTCATAATCCACCACCCCACAATCTATCGTAATTAAGAGTTTCACCCCCTTATCAGCCAATTCTTCAACTAGGTGGGCATGTAAACCAAAACCATCATCCGCTCTATGTGGTATATGAAAAATGGAATTATTCTTATCATGACCGATATTATCTAGAAATTCATTCATTATTACAGCGCCCGGAATACCATCGGCGTCATAATCGCTGTAAATACCGATTTTTTCACCTTTTTCTATAGCAGAGATAACCCTATCTACTGATTTTTCCATATCTTTTAGTAAGAATGGGTCATGTATGTGCTTTTCATAGCTAGGATTAAGAAAATTTAGAATCTCATCTTCTGTCTTTAGTCCTCTGTGAAATAGCAAATTAGCCAAAACTGGATGAAAACTGCCAAAATTCGCTCTTTCTTTATCCGTTAAAGTTTTTTTAACCTTGAAGTCTCTCATGGAAAAAAGTATAACACGATATATAATAAAGACTCTAAACAATAATTAAATGAATAACTGTATTTTTTGTAAAATAGCTAAAAAAGAGATCCCCGCAAATATAATTGCAGAAGATGATGATTTTATAGCTTTTCTAGATATTAATCCCCTATCAACAGGACATACCTTAATAATTCCAAAGGAGCACTATAGATGGGTCTGGGATGTAGAAAATGCAGATGAATATTTCGAAATGACTAAAAAAGTTGCTCTTGGTCTTAAAAAGGCTTTTAATGTCGAAGCTATACACTCAAAAATAGTTGGTGAAGAAGTTCATCATGCCCATATCTGGGTATATCCTGATCCTAAAGCACACATAGGAGTAGATAAAAAAGATTTTGAGAATGTAAGTAAAATTCTAAGACAGAATTTATAACAAATAAAAAGCGCCATTTTTCTAAAGACAATAATTTGTCTTTAGAAAAATGGCGCTTTTTATGTTTAAGAAATAATCGAATCGTTCAAAGCATCAATTCCAGGAAGTGTAGCATTACCAAGATAATCAATCATCGCGCCTCCACCAGTAGAAACGAAAGTTAATCTATCTTCTACATGCAATCTAGCTAAGGCGGCAACGGTATCTCCACCTCCTACTATAGTACTAGCGCCACGATCTGTAGCTTCAGCTAATACCACAGCGAGTCTTAATGTGGCCTTATCAAAGCCTTTTTCATATTCTCCAAGAGGTCCATTCCAAACTATGAATTTAGCTTTCTTAATCTTCTCTTCCAATTCATGCATTGTACCAGTTCCTGAATCATAAATAATCTCATCTTTCTTAAGACTATTAGCAGGACAATTTCTAACTGACTGACCATTAAAAGCCACAACATCAGAAGGGAGCATGATTTTAGGTTCACCAAGTAAATTTACAACCTCACTTCTATCATCTGAAAGTTTAGACTTACCTACCTCCCAACCATTCTCTTTATAAAAATCATTACTAAGTGCACCTCCCACAAAAATATCTTCAGCAGAATTTAAAAATCTCTTAATTAAAGGAACTTTAGTCTCAAACTTCGCACCACCTAAAATAAATAAGAATGGGTGACTAGGACTAAAAGCCGAACTTAAATTACTAACTTCATCCAAAAATAGAAAACCTGCATAAGAAGGAAGAAACTTAGTAATAGCAGAGATAGAAGCATGGGCTCTATGTGAGACAGAAAAAGCCTCATTTATATAGTAATCCGCACTTCTAGCTAGTTCTTTAGCGAATTCTTCATCGTTTTTCTTTTCACCTTCATAATTTCTTAAATTCTCCATCAATACGAAGTTACCGTCTTCAATCACTCTTACTTTTTGAGTAGCCTCTTCTAGATCTTTTGCGAAAGTGACCTGAATAATATTCTGTAAATAGTGATAAACCGGCATCAAAGTCTTCTCCTCGCTTTCTATATGAGCAATAATTAAAGTCTTTGCTCCAGCTTTAGATAAAAATTCCAAAGTCTTTTTTGATCTCTCTATTCTATGAGCATCACGAACCGTTCCACCAACTATCGGAACATTTAAATCCAGGCGAAGAAGAACTCTTTTGCCTTTTAAATTTTTTATATCCGATATCTTTTTCATTTTATTAAATTTATTTGATTAATTATGTCAGCGAAACTAATTTTATTTAAACTATCTCTACCTACCAAAACTCCATCAACCTCCCCCAATTCTACAATATCTCTAGCATTTCTAACATTTACAGAACCTCCATAAATAACACGTACACTCATAGCTATTTCATGGTCGTAAGTCTCGGCTAATATTTTTTTAAGAAATAATATAGATTCATGAACATCTTTAGGCTCCAAAGCGGTCTTAGCTCCTATCGCCCAAACCGGTTCATAAGCAAAAATAATCTTAGAAATATCAGTTTTAGCAATACCGGTAAGAGAATTAACGAGCTGATTCTTTAAATCTGTGAAAAACACACCATGTTCATCTCTAGTCTTTTCACCGATACATAATATTGGTGTTATTTTTTCATCTAGTAGATTTTTAATCTTTTTAGAAATATCTAAATCACTTTCGCCTAGAGATCTTCTCTCAGAATGACCGACTATGACAAACTTAACTCCTAAATCGGTAAGCATATTAGCTGTGACTTCTCCTGTATGAGACCCTTCAACAAAACTAGAAACATTCTGAGCTCCTATGTTTATACCTTTTGCTAATTTAGTTAAATTGGAGATAAAAATAGATGGAGGGCAGATAGTAACCTCTGTTTTACTAGATTTTTCTGCCATTTTTCTAGCGGCAACAAAAATATCCTTGGCTTCAGATTGAGTATTAGGACCCATCTTCCAATTACCTATAATAATTCTTTTTTTCATATTTTATTTAATTTCCTCCCAAGAAATAATTTGATACTGATCACCTGACAAAGGAAAACTTGGAGGTGGCGAATACAATAGATTCGTATCATATATTATATTCCTTGTATCGTATCCTGTCCCGTCCGTATAAGCAAAACCATATCTTAGATTAGAAGCTATTATTCCGTAGAGAGTAAGTGTATCTCTAGTTTGGAACAGAGAACAATGTGCTTTGCTATAATAATACCTTCCAACAAAGCCGTTTTGAGCTACCAAAGCCGCATCTATCTCTAGAAAGTCATCACTATTTATACCTACAAGTACATTATTTTGAGCGATTAAAGCAATAGAATCTGTACCATCTTTTCTTGTATACAGTAAGTCATTTGTAACTATTATATTTTTTCTATCACTTGAGTTATCAGGAAACTTTCCAGCAGAAATAGTTAATCTAGCTCCATCAATAGTACCATCAACCCAAACATGATCTTCAAAAAATATTAAACCGTTAGTTGGAATCTGATAGTTTGCAATAAAAGTTTGTTTATCTATACCCCATGAACCCCAGCCAGCTTGGTCTGCATCATTAAGACAAGCTCCATTAACCTTATATAGAGAAGTTACTTTATAAAGATCGAATGTATCATTAGTTTTTAAAACCATATGATATCCATATACTCCAGATGAAGTAAAATATCTTCCACCAGACTGAGCTAATGTTTTGATAGATATAATATCTGTTGTTAATCCAGAAAAGTCATATGCTGGTACAGGAAAAGATCTACCAGCCATAAAGACATCAGTTCTATTTTGTACTGTACTTGGTGGAGCTTCTGCTGATCTATATGTATCAACAACTGTGTGCGTCGTTGAGGAAACGTGTGTATGAACTCCGAACTCAACACCTCCTGTATGATCGGCGTCATCATAAGAAGCTACTGTACTCGTAATAATGTTATGTGCCAAACCATCAAATCTTATACCACCATTAGCATGAATTGGTCCAAACACCTCCGTTCCTTCTCCATATCTATTTGACTCATTAGTAACAGCGGCATACTTAGCAAGAGACGGAATAGCTAAACGTGCTCTTATCTTTCTTTCAATTTTATTATTAGAGTAAACTTTTCCAGTAGAAGTAACAGTTACTAAGGTTGAACCGTTTGGAGGCGGAGTAATTGATAAACTATATTCTCCAATAGCATTACCATCTTTATCATAAAAGACGTGTACATATGGTCCATTCCCTGCAGTACCATCTTTATAGTCTTGCTGAAAATGAGCTAAATGCCAACGATAATATTCAATTCCAGCCTCCGCTACTTGAAATGCTTGTTCTTGTTGTTCCAGTGTTTTTAAAGATTTATTCAAACCACCATACCACCCCACCAAGCCAGTTATGATCATAATAGCGATTGAACCAAATATTAGAGAAACTAATATCGTATTACCTTTATTATTTTTTATTGAAAAATATTTCATTTATAAATTATCCTTAAGGTTTCTTATCTCGGCTTGAACGGTAACAGTCTGTTTTGTTGGTGATCTATTAACATTCATATCTATAATTATATTCACTTTAACAAGTCTAACATTCGAAACAGATACCGGCTGTGTTAACGGAGAGGATGTTCCTGTATAACTAGAATCAAAATATTCAAATACTGGTTGACTATTAGTATTTCTAACACCGTGAACTAATTCATTTACTTTTTCTGTTCCAGTATATTTAAGCGGACTACCCGTAGGAGTAATAATTCCTCTTTTTATAGTAGAACTACTATAAAAATATCTTACTCTTTCTGTATTTCCATCACCGTTAATATCAGAATAAAAAACAAGCGTGGATGTTCCAGCGGTATCTATTGGATAAGAACCTTCCACGGACTGTCTAGCAGCTCTTATTTCTGTAGCCATAGGTCTTATAACTCTCTTCGCTTCTTCCTGAGTATTAAAACTATCCTGAATAATTCCATTAAAGAAGAAAGTATCCCTACCCAGGGTAAATACGGCAATAGAAATCACAGAGAATATTCCGATTACTACCAACAATTCAACTAATGTAAATCCTCTTTTCATATTTAATAAAATTATTCCGACAACATATTAACTTCAAAAGCCTTCCAATTACTATCTAAATTAACAGAATTAGTGTATGTCTGATAACCACTTTTCTCAACGGTAATATTCCAGACACCAGAACTTAATCCCCCATAAGACACCTGACCAGCCGGTAAACAATCAGAAGTAAAAGTAACTGTTACATCACTCAAAATAGACGATATGGTTGAAGAAGCTGTGCTTAGAATAGTCTTATATCTAAAATATCTCTCATTATCTATAGCAGAAGGTAGTTGATAATTAGCAGAATTGAAGTATGTTCCAGATGTTCCGTCTGGTCCTATAAAATTCCAAGTCGTGGTAGCAGGATCAGAGGAAACAGCTATCTGAAATTTAACACTTGAAGTTCCGGTTGCTGGATCATTTGATGAAGGCTGCCATAATATTTCACCATAATTACTGTCATTAGCACCAGTATCAAAAGTAGATGAAACTAACTCTCCGTTACCAACATAATTATTTAATACTTTTTGAAGTGATAACTGACCAGAGACGGAATTATCTAGATTACCATCTGAATCAAAATATTTTGTCTGATCAGTATATAAATTCTGACCACCTCCACCATTCCATTCTGTTTGAGAAAGAAAACCCTTTTCTGTGTTTTTTACATGTGTTGTACCTCCATTTTCGATAGTTACCTTGGCATCTGTTATTGGAAGTCCTGTTGCACCATCTCTAACAGTTACAAGTAATCTATTAGGATTATGAGAACCTAGAATCATGGAAACATTCTGTGATGTTCCTGGAGAAATATTTAATGGCAAAATTGGATTTAAACCAATTAAATCATACGTGCTTCCAGATAATTTAATAGCATAATTATCCCATTCAACGTCATCTACTGTTATAAAACCAGAGCTATTTGTAGATAAATTTCTACTAGTCTTAAGCACTGTAGGATTAGTACCTAATGTCTTAGACCCTTCTATATTAAAACCAATATTTGGGACAACATTACAAACACCGTCCACTGTTTTAAATTTAACAGTACTTAACTTATCAATAGAAAAACTAATATTAGTAGCATTCTGAGCAGCTACAGTCGAATGTGGTTTTGTAGGATTTGGATTTGAAGTATCGGTTGTATATGTCCTATCTGTAGAATAATCATCTTTACTGACAGTAATCTGATAAGCAGCTGCTCCTGGTGGAACATCTACTATTTGAAGAACTCCTGAATTATTTGTTTCATCATCTATTGTAATTGTAGAAGTAGCTACATTATTAACCACATGAACAGATGCTTGTGGTACAGGCTGACCATTCGCATCAAAAACCCTTATAAACAAAGCTCCGTTATTAGTAGAGTTCTCAAGATTTTTAGGAGCCATTCTGGCTGTATAAATAATAGGTAGAAAATTTTTACATTTTTCACAGTTAATCTCTACTTCTACTAATTTATTATCCGCCGGAGAAAGATCGTTTGTCGTACTACCGAATTCACCATCAGCTGGATCATCTATGTTTCTAACGCTTGTATTAACAGTAAAATCTACCCCTCCTCTATTTATGATTTCTGTATGAGGAATTATTCCATTAGGAATACCTCCTTGAACACCGATGCTTGAATAGGGAAAATTTTTAATAACCTCAAATCTTTCAACCGCTAAATCAGTAGCCATACCCTTAATCTTAAGAGTATTAGTAGCCTCTAGAATCTTTGCATAAGCACCATAAACTGAAATTGCAATAACACTAAAAACAGCAGCACCTACTAGTGTTTCAACTAAAGTTAATCCTTGTTTATTAGTATTAAAAAACATTTAAAAATCTTAAAAAACTAAACACCCTAACAAAACCAAACTAAATCTTATCTGCCAAAGAATACATCGGCATAATCATCGATATTGCAAAAAATCCTACAGCTATACCTATGATAACCATAAGAAAAGGTTCTATAACTGAAGACATATCTTTAGTTTTTTGTTCTACTTCATCTTCATAATACTGAGCTACTCCTTTAAGCATATCTGCCACCTTTCCTGTCTCTTCACCCACGCTCATCATTTCTCCCACGAAAACTGGATAAAATTTCTCATTATCTAAAAACACTTTAGACATAGGTTCTCCTTTCTGAACCATCTCCTGGCCCTTTGCAACAATTTCTTTATAGTAAGAATTCTGTAAAACTTCTTCAGTAATTTTTAATGAACCCACAACATCTACTCCAGCAGATAATAGAGAAGCTAGAGTTCTGCCAGTTCTTGCGGCATTAACTTCTTTAACCATACCTCCTATCATTGGTATTTTAAGGACTGTTAGATCCCACAATCTTTTACCTTTCTTTGTCTTCATTCCAGAATAAATACCGCTAATTAAAATCACTATAACAACAATAAACAGAATATAATGGTGACGCATAAAATCAGAAGTCGCCATAATCATCTTCGTACTAGCAGGAAGAGAAA
>CAYVEL010000002.1:61697-64171 GCA_964450345.1 uncultured Candidatus Saccharibacteria bacterium
TGACGCATAAAATCAGAAGTCGCCATAATCATCTTCGTACTAGCAGGAAGAGAAACGTTCATCTCTGTAAAAGTCGATGTTAGGGTCGGAACAATAAACACAAGCATTAATATTGCTATAGCTATCATCACAATAAAAATAACAGTTGGATAAACCATTGCCCCCTTAACCTTTCTCTGAAGTGTATACATTCTATCCATCTGAATCCCTACAGACTTTAGAGAGTCAGATAAACTTCCGCTTTGCTCGCCAGCTCTGACCATAGAAATAAATAGTCCTGGAAAAACCTTATTATGGGCCGCTAAAGCGTCCGCCAATGTTTTTCCTTTACTAATATCTTCTAGAATGGTATTTATAATCGCTACAAATTTTTTATTTTTTGATTGCTTAGAAATAACTGTTAGAGAACGAGCAAGCGAAAGACCAGCATCAAGCATTGAGCTAAGATTTTTTGCAAAAATTATTTTTTCATGAATTTTAATTCCGCCAAAACCAGGAATACTTATATTCATTTTCAAACCAGTGCCTCCGGCATGACCTTCATTTAGAGAAATTATTTCTCCGCCAGCTGCGTGAATCTCTTTATATAAAACGAATTTATCCTGAACATCTTTCTGTCCTGTTTCTATTGTTCCGTCTGCTTTTTTAATTTTATATTTAAATAACATTTCTATTTTATGGTTTTACTTTCACTAAAACTCTAACTAAAACTAAAATTATTCAGAAATAACTCTTAATACCTCTTCGATTGTAGTCTCACCCTGAACCGCTTTGAATATTCCATCCTCAAGCATTGTAAGCATTCCCTCTTTTCTAGCTTGTGCCTCTATTTCATCACTTGTAGCGTTTTTAATAATCAAATCCTTAATCGTAGGAGTAACTTTCAATACTTCATGAATTCCTACTCGTCCGCTATATCCATCATCCCCCTCTTTAACAGGCTTTGGTCTCCAAAAAGGAATATCTTCCCACTTAGCTTTTGGATCAACAATCTTTTCTCTCTTCAAATGTTCCAAGACAGTGTCCAAATTTAATATTTTCTGAAGACTGATAAGTTCATCTTTAGTCATCATATGCTTCTCTCTAGTTTCTGGATTTAGCTGACGAATAAGTCTTTGACCAATAACAATATCTAAAGTCGAAACGAGCAAGAATGGCTCAATCTTCATATCCAAAAGACGAGGAATGGCACCCGCAGCACTATTCGTATGCAGTGTAGAAAGCACCAAGTGACCAGTAAGAGCGG
Source organism: uncultured Candidatus Saccharibacteria bacterium (assembly GCA_964450345.1). Lineage (GTDB taxonomy): Bacteria > Patescibacteriota > Minisyncoccia > Phycocordibacterales > PALSA-1337 > JAPLZH01. The sequence continues at coordinate 62,944 of CAYVEL010000002.1, forward strand.
CATTAACACCCAGAGACGCTGTCTCTGTATCACGAATCTCACCCACCATTATTATATCTGGATCCTGACGCACTAAAGTTCTTAGACCAGAAGAAAAAGTGAAACCTATCTCAGGCTTAACTTGAGACTGATTCACTCTAGGCATTGTATATTCTACTGGATCTTCAATAGTAGAGATATTTACATCTGGTGTGTTTAGAATTTCTAGAACTGTATATAGAGTAGTGGTCTTACCAGAACCTGTAGGTCCTGTAGTTAGAATCATTCCCACAGTTCTCTTTGTGGCATCATAAATCTTTTCTAGACCATCACCATGAAATCCTAGTGATTCAAGAGTAAAACCTCCTCCACCCTCTCTAAGAACACGCATTACTGTTTTCTCACCATAATATGTAGGAAGTATTGAAACACGGAATGAAACTTTTTCTCCTTCGAAATCCACCTTGAAACGACCATCTTGTGGGAGACGTTTTTCATCTAGCTTAAGGTTGGAAAGAACCTTAATTCTAGCCGTAATACTTGGTTCTGCCTCTTTAGGAAGAATCATTGCATCGTGAAGAAGACCGTCAATTCTGTATCTAACCACTAAATCTTTTTCTTGAGGTTCTATATGAATATCAGAAGATTTCTGAATGATAGCGTGCTTAAGTAGAGTATCTACCACTCTAATAACAGGAAGATCATCTGCGATTTTCTTTAAATCACTTTCGGAAGCAGGTTCCCCACCATCACTTTCAGCAATAGCTTTAAGTGTTTCTGTTTCTTTTTGAATAAGATCACCGAATTCTGCTTTCAAACTTTTCTGATACTGTAATAATGTCTGCTTGATAGAATCCTTATCGGTAAGTCTAGGGGAAATCTTAAAATTTACTTTCTTTTTAATAAAGTTAATAGCAGAAAGATCTTCTGTATCAAGCATTGCTACCTCGAGAACATCTCCAGTCTTCTTATAAGCAACTATATTGTGAGATCTAGCAATAGGTTCTGGAATAAGAGAAAGGACATCAAAATCTATCTTTATAGTCTTTAAATCAATAAAAGGTATACCTAGTATATACGCTTGAGCCTTTCTTAAATTGTCTTCGCTAATCTTACCCTGTCTAACTAATACATCCCCTATAGGAGTTTTTTTTAGTTTTGCCTCAGATTCGGCAAGATCAAGATCCTTCTTCGGCACAAGGCCAGAATCTTTTAAAAAACTAAGAAGCTGTTCTGCTTCGACAAACAT
>CAYVEL010000003.1:0-56057 GCA_964450345.1 uncultured Candidatus Saccharibacteria bacterium
TATTGCTTTCCGCCTGTTTGTATTACTGCGAATTCCATGTCGAACCATTCTAACCTAAGATATTAAAAAGTGCAAGTATTATAGCCATAAATATGGGTATATCTAGAAAAACGAGCTTTTATATAGTTTTTATTTACTATTTACTATAAAAGCCCTTGTAATTGGACCAAAATACCCTATAGAAGGCTTAATATTACTATCAATTTGGAATCTTATCAGAGCATTTCTTGTAAGTAATCCAAAATAAGTAGTCTCATTACCGAGAGATCCAGGACCATTTTTTGACACGGTATACCCCTTAATATTTAAATATTTTTGTAATGCTTTAACGTCATCACCAACATCTTTTAAAGTAAGATCTCTATAAAATACAGTTGAAGTTGCTATTAAAGTAGAACCTGAAGGTGAAGTTCTTACTACTAGTTCTGTTTCTGACTTATCCTTATTAACTGAATAAATTATTGTACCTGAAGGTGAAGAATGAGGAGCTTTATGTATTATCTGCTCTGTTTCTGGAATATTAGAACCATTAATATCTCCATCATGGTTATATGAGGAAATTCTAAATTTATAACAGACATTTTTTGTTAATCCGGAAACTAGATAAGGTAATTCTGGAACAGTGCTGGTACTATCATAAATAACTGAATCGTATCCATCACAAGCAGAATCTTGTTCGATCTTTATTCCTCTTTGACCATGATTAGTCCAAGTAAGTTTTATATTAGGAGAAGAAGGCAGTAAATCTGTAGCAATAAGATTATCTATCTGACTAGCTAAAGTATACTTTGAAGTTGTTGATGAATATTCGGAAGCATTTCCAGATGCGTCTCTGGCTTTGACTTGATATGTATATATTGTATTTGGACTTAGGCCGCTATTTACAAAAGTAGTTGAAGCTTGCCAATCAGAAGAAGACATGGCTCCAGAATTACCTGATGTCTCGTTAAACCAATAAGGTGTAGTGGATAAACCAGAATCAGTATCATTAGCTGTATTAGCTACTATTGTTAACTGAGTTGGTGAATTAGCTACTATATTTAAAATTCCATTATTATTTGGAGCTGTTACATCTGGTGGAAGAAAAGGATTTCTACAAACCTCAGTTGGAAGAGTTGGGACTACTTTAGTGACTTCACTAACACTAGTTATAGAACCCTGAACTTTTTCAGTATCATAGACAACAGAAGGAGAAACATTAATGTCCCCTCCAGCCCTATATAAATCAATCGCTGCTGTTCCGCTACTTGATATATTTCCTCCATATAAATATACAGAACCAGGACTACTATTTCCGGTTACTACCGCTCTATTAAAATTAGTACCTCCGGACACTGTAATATTTGTGTCCCAAGCTTTAATTGTTCCTCTGACGCTTATTATTCCATCAACATCACCATTAGATAAACCGCTATCACCATTAATAACGATATCACTGTCGTAAATTGAAATCTTTGCTCTGTTTTGAGGTTCCTGAAGATAAACACCATCCCATTTAGTATGAATTGTTGTATTTATTACAATAAGATCAATAGTACTATCTGAAGTAGCTACATATATACCATCTGAATATCCAGATAGATAAGCATTTTTAAGATAAGCTCTTCCACTTCCAGATGTTCCACCTGTAGTAAAGAAGCTACCGAAAGGATATTGATAATCCGTATCACCGTATGTGCCCAAAATACTTAAATCAGTTGTTTGAGAATTTCTTCCCCATAAAACTATTGGTGGTGTGGCATTGTGACCATGTGCAGTACTCTGAATAATAGTGTTATATTTACCAGAACCATGTATAGATATTGAACCAGTACCACCTAAAGATTCATCAATAACAGACGATTGTAAATCAAATGTTCCGGAAGTTAAATATAAAACGTCACCATTTACAGCTGAAGCAACTGCTGAAAGTAATGCATTCCCGCGATCGATGTCAGTATCATCAGCGGCAGGATAATCTGTTTCTGTACATCCAGAACTATGCATTACTGCTACCCCGCCATTTGGCATAGGAGTTAATGTGTCTGCATAAGTTATATTAGACACTGGACCAAATACTAATATTGAGACTAAAAGTATTGCCGTGATTTTTTTCATTATTTTATTATAACACTTTAAAATATTAATCCTCTGATAGTTCAGGCTTTTCAAGAGCTGGGATTTCGAGACCTAGCCCTTCACTTCCAGTAATACGCATTACATCTTTATCAATTTTCTTAAATTCTTTACCACTTAGATTAAACTGATTTACGACAGTTCCTAGAGCATTTCCCATCTTATTATGATACTCCTCAAAGCTCTTTAAATGCCTTCCTAGCTCTTCAACACGCTTAACTATGTCTTTAGCTTTTTCTTCAATCTGAAGGGCTTTTAGACCCTGTAGGACGGTCTGTAGGAATGCTAGGAATGATGTTGGAGATACTATAAGAACTCTCTTTTCCTTAAAGGCATACTCAATCAAATCACGAGTATTAATCTTCATTCCACCCACTTCTGCTACAAGTAAATCGTAATAAATAGCTTCATGTGGAATAAACATAAAAGCGAAATCCATGGTATTTTCTGCATTTCGAACGTACTTAGCAGTCTCATCAATTCGATTCTTTAAATCTGCCTTAAACGCTTTCTCTAAGCGTTCGCGCTCCAGCAGATCTTTCTCGTTCACTAGACGATTATAGTTCTCAAGAGAAAACTTAGAGTCAATAGGAATTATCTTATCCTTTACGAATACCACTGCATCCACAATCAATCCATCTTTAAATTTATACTGCATTTCATATGATCCTGGAGGTAAAACGTTCTTAAGAAGATTTTCTAAAAAGTACTCCCCTAGTACTCCTCTCTGTTTTGGATTTTTTAGGATATCTTGAAGTGACTGAAGCTGTTCTGCATAGCCTTCGAATTTTCTACTAGCTTCTTTAACCTGTGCTATCTCGCTAGTAACTTCCTTAATAATACGTCTAGAGTCGTCGAATTGCTGTCTGATAGTCTGGTCAAAATCTTTTCTATTCTCTGTTAGTTTAGAATCCACATTACGGTTAATCTCATTAACTTGTTCTAGAATCAGCTTAAGTGCTGTTTCATCTTTAGAAATAGCTCCTGCATCGTTAATTTTCTTATTTTTAAGAAAAAGAAGTATCAAAACAATATTTGATACAGCTAAGAGTGCTACAACAATAGTTATGGCGGTGGACATCAGTTAATTATATAATAAAAACATAAATAGATATATAATAATATTCATATGATACACCAAAAACTTAAAGAAGAAATGAGAGACGCTATGCGTGCCAAGGAAGAAACTCGCCTAATGGTAATTAGAGGTCTCCTAGCTCTAGCTACTAGTGAACTTATTAATAAGAAGTCTAATGATGAGTTCCTAGATGATGAAGGAATGCTCGCTTTAATTAAGAGAAGCGTTAAGCAGAGAAAGGACTCTATTGATCAATTCACAAAAGGTGGACGTGCTGATCTAGCTGGAGATGAACAGAAAGAATTAGTTATTCTAGAGAAGTATCTTCCTCAGATGATGTCTCGTGAAGAAATTCAGAAAATTGCTGAAGCAAAGAAGGCTGAACTTGGAATAACCGATAAGGCTAAGATTGGTCAATTTACAGGAGTACTAATGAAAGAATTAAAAGGTAAAGCAGACGGTGCTGATGTTAAGGCTGTAGTAGATTCTCTTTTTGTATAAAAATTAAATATAAAAAAGATTTTAATGCACTACTTTTAAGTAGTGCATTTTAAATGACTTGCAAAAACATAATTAATATTAGAGAATGCAAAATAGAAAGGAGGTGTTTAAATTGAGCACAAGATTTACAGAAGACATGTTTGCTTCGTACTCGGAATACGAGGTAGATATTAGCGGGCTACCAATTGTTGTAAAAAAATTAAGTAAAAGCGATAAAAAGGCTCTGGGATTCTTTTTCTTTAGGAAATTAGTGCTTAGCGGGAAATTAGAACAAGCTATATATGACGAGTGGTATGAAAAATTACCAGGATATGAGCACTCTGAACAATCGGCTGATGAATTAGTGACCACACTACATCAAGACCCCACAGAGCAGATGTCTCTTTTCTCTCTTCCCCCAGATGGCAATACGGACAAGGTGTAATAAATTTGATTCAACTTCGATTTCAGTTCTTTAATCTTAATAAAAGTGCCGGCACGCAACCCTTTGCGCCGGCACTTTTTCATATCTAATTTTAGAATCTAACCCTTAAATACACCTCTAACTAGCTATTGATTACTTTTGGTAGCTCTACGGTAAATATTGAACCCTTTCCTTCTCCTTCTGATTCTGCATATATTTTTCCATTATGAGCTGTGACTATACCTTTACAGAAATACAATCCATATCCTGTGCTATTCACGTTTATTTTTGAAGATTTTTCTCCCTTACCACCTTCTGTAAATAATCTCTCTCTATCAGCATCTGAAATACCGATACCGTTATCAGAGACCTGAAATACAACCATATTATTATTCGTAAACAATTTTATTTTTACCCATCCACCGACTGGTGTGTATTTAATTGAGTTATCAATTAAATTACCATAAACGTGTTTAATTATATATTCCTTATCTCCTAATACTGAATAATCTGATTTTTCATCTATATCAAATGAAAGTTTAATCTCTCTTTGTTCTGCGGGAGTTTTAAAAGAGTCTACTAATACATTAATCGATGATTTTATATCAAATATATTCTTATCAAATTTAAGAGTACCAAGCTTTAAGTTCATAGAATTAAGAATAAGCATGATAGTATCTACTCCCATTCTATTATCTTTCAAGGCGTGCATTGTAACTTCTTTAATCTTTTCATTAACCTCACCATACTCACCATCTGCAATCATAGAAAATACTCCCGTGCTCTTCGTAAGGTAACCTTTAATTTCATGACTGATAAAATGTAAAAGGTTTTCTAATCTCTTATTAAGTCTAGAAATTTCTTGTCTTTGTCTAACCTCACTTCTCACACCTCTAATCAACATCCATCCAACAAACACCGCAAAAATCATTGTTAAAGAAGTAACCACTCTAACGTAGTCTATATTATCAATGAATATCACAGATCCGAATGCAGCTAGTAATACGAAAACTAAGACATTTGTAGTTATAACCTTTAAGTTAAACATTTCGAATTTAGTGATCAAATACCCAATAAACATTAGGAATACTAGCATTCCAAATATTCCGTAAAATTCTAAACTGTAATCGTCTACAACACCGTAATCATTTAAGGTGCTAGCTAAGAAGCTGCTAAAGAAAAACGAGAACAGGAACAATTCAATACCGAAAACAAAAAGACGATTTTTCTTCAGTTCAGTCTTACTTTTTTCTTTATTTTTCTTAAAAAACAAAACTGCAATCCATACCATCGATAATATACCCAATATTGTGTAATAAGATAAAAAGTATATATTTTCATGTCCCGATGCTCCGCAATACTCATAATTAAAGCCGTCTAGATTATACATTGTAGGAGTTATAAGTATCACAGGAAGAAGTATTAGAGAGAAAACTATTTTCGGTGCTTTACCTAAATCATTACCAAACAGGAATATATGTGTGAAGTAAATTGAATAAACTGATATAACTGCATATATAAGACCGAAGAACATCCAAGCATACATAATTATACCGATATCATTATTGGTCCAGACAATAAGATTAATTAATGTCCATAAAGAGAACGATGTTGATAGTAAAAAGAAAATTCTATTAAGAATACTCTTTGTATCTTTCTTATATATTAAAAATCCCAATATAAAAGGAAGTACAATGGCCGGAACATGAGAATAATAAAGAAGAGACGGCGCGTCAGACGACATAAATAAATATTCTGGTTTTACAATGTTTTCACAAATCATGATTATTTAATATTATATTTAATTAAAATTAACTTAACGCTATCTATAAAACTTACATCCATAAAAAATCTTGAATAAATAACCCCGTCTAATGTCTTAACTTTTAAACCCAACAAACTAATATCTAAATCATCTTTTATCCCCTCACTTATCCGTTTAATTTTTTTAATATGAATTTCTTGATTTTTTACAGATAAATGACAGTAAAAAAACGGTTCTAAATATGGGTACAATAAAACCTTATTTAATATATCTAAACTTTTTTCTTCCTTTGGTTTTATTTCAGAATAGGCAATATATTTACCAGTAGTACTAATTTCTTTTTCATTCTGGATTATAAAATTAGTATCACCTATTAAATAAGTCTTCATTACTTCAGAAATTTCCTTTTCAATTATAAGATCTACCTTTTTTTCTAAATCTAAAGCCAAATCTGTAACATCTATAGAAAACCCGACCTGCTTTAGTATCTTTCCAGAATCGATACCATTATCTATTAACAAAAAACTAACAGCGGAACTACTATCTCCATTTTTTAACGACCACAGAGTCGGAAGAGAACCCCTATACTGAGGCAACTTAGAAGGATGAATATTAATAATTCCCTTTTTAAACAAATTAATTATTTCATTAGGTAAAATAGACCAGGAATTTACAACACATAAGTCTATAGATTTATCTTCAACTATTTTTTTAACTTCATTAGTATCATCATAATCGACGATATTAACATCCTCTCTAATTGAAAGTTTTAGATAATTCTTATACCTCTTATATAATGTGCTTGAAAATATTGATCCTACACCAAGCCACATATAACCAAAAAATTTAGCTAGTCTATTTAATTTCTTAAATTTTAAGTAATAAGATAATTGGAATAAAAGATCAAATATATTTAATTTAAAATAAATTAATGAATCTAAATATACTATCCCAGATATTTTAAAATCATCAGATCTCTCAATAAATACTGGAGTATCTGGGTGCATTCCTATGTAGAAAATATTCTTCTTGTTTAACATAATGATCTAAAATAAAGAACTACTCTCCTGTCGATTCATCTGTTTTATATTCACAATATCCGTTAGCCACAGAACAATCTATCTCGCATTCTAATATAGCTGTTTCTCCACACTGTTTTTCCACCTCAGATGCCTTTACAGTTAAAATCTTATAGTTATACACTTCACCATCCAAATCTTCAGAAAAACATTTCTCTGTACTAATATCGCAATCTTTTTTGATTTCAATATTATAATCTTTATAAATAAATACTCTAAAGTATCCCCAAACTAAAGATACGGATATGAAAAATATAGTTAAAATTAAAATTATATTTATATTATTTTTAATTTTCATGATTTTATTGTATCAAAATTACACCAATAAACATAATCGTTATTGATAATACTTTTTGAGTAAGACCTATAGTAGAATTTTCTTCTAAACTAATCTTAGGTAAAAACTTAGAAATAATAAGAGCTAGTACTAAAGTAATAAAAGGCTGTAATCCAGTAATAGACAAGACAAGAGCCACAGGAACTAACAAAAGAGCGTAGTTTGTTATTATATTACCCACTATTGTTAAGATCTCGCTTCCAATATTTAATAAAAGGATGTTCTTACCTGAATGTATAGCTAGATGAATAAAATCTTTTCTCCAATTTTTTATAAACAAGAAAGCCACAATACCAAAGAAAGCCAGACCGAGGTGTTCCCAAAAAGATGCTATCCAAAAATTTTCTCCTTCAGTAGCTAATTTAAACATTGTCTCATAAAGACCAAAAATAAGAGACGAGCAAAGCATTAATATAAAAACTTTCTTATTAAATATTTTTTTAGTAAAGTCAGAGGTTATCAATATCGCGCCTATAACAATAGAAAAAATTCCGATTATCTGCATTTTATTTGGTAATTCACCTAGAATCAGAAAACCAAATAACAAACCAAAAATCGGTATTGTCTGAAACAAAGGTACAACTATAGATACATCTTCATCTTCAAGAGCAAAGAGATAAAACAAAACTGCGAAAGCGCTAAGTATACCAACTACGAACAATATAACCATTGAATTCAGTGGTATATCTAAAACCATTGGATTTAAAAAGTATATTATCGGAGAAATAACAATACCTATAAGAGAAGAAAACAAAATTAAAGACCCTGTACTTCTATCGCTTAAATACCTACTAAGTAAGTACTTATCAATAAAATTCACGGAAGACCAAAGTACAGGTGCTAAAAAGGCTAATAAAAACCAATTCATAAATTTTAAATTAATTAAACAATACTAAATATCGTAACCCCAACTCTTAAGCATATTAATTCCATTTTTATTAAACTCTGAACCAATATCATTTCTAAAGAATGCATTAGGTATAACTATTTTTGATGCAATATCATTAGCTTTCTTCTGTGCTTCTAAAATAGTATCAGCAACAGATGTTACATACATAAGATAACCTCTAACATCTGACACATAATAAGTATCCTGAGTACCCTCCTTTAGAGACACCTCTTCGAAATGAACATAATTCATCTCATCTTTAGTTAAATTATTAAGATAAATATAATTATTATATAGAGACACATTAGCGAGTTCATATGTATAAGGGAAAGGTGCTGAAGCAATCATCAAAACAACACCAAAACCCTTATTCCACTTAAGATCATAAGATTTACCATCGGCTATAGCTTTTAAGAAATCTCCCCAATCTGATTCATGAATCTGCTCCTGTAAATGTGCAATAGGCGAACCAAATCTCATTGTAGCCTCTAAAGGAAAAACTCCGTCTTCATTAACAATAGAATTAATAGACACATCACCTCTATAATCTGCTTTAACTAGAAAATCTTTGAGCTTTGCGATTGTATTCTGGAATATTTTATTATTTTCATTATCATCATACCAAGCTAAAGTACCCATCTCGCTAGTAGTAGGCCCTAAATCACCTGGGAAAAATTTAGTATGCTCAACGTTCATCTCTATAGGCCCAACCCAATCTTTACCATTAAAAAATCTTCCAACCCCTATCTCTATTCCTTTTATTCTCTTCTGTAATGTAATTCTATTGGAACTAAATATTCCGCCTATCTTTAAATTTTTTAAAAAAACAATCGAGTCACGATTATCATCGAATGACCCGATAAATGTAAAATTTTTAAATTTGTGAGTATTATGCTTCACTACCCATGGACCCTGATTCTCGGACAGAAATGAAACGGCTTCTTTAATGTCATTAAAATCTCTTAGCTCTGCAATCGTCATTCCGCACTCTCTAAAAACCTCGCTACCAAATTCTCTATCAAGTTCCAATCTCTCTCCAAGTTCTGAACCACCGAAAACACTGTAACCATCTTTTCTTAAATCATCCTGTATTTTACCGTAACCAATGTCATCAAAAACTATTAGGCCGTCTTTACCGACCCATTTTAACTCTTTTCTCCAATTATCAGTTTTAGGTACTAAATTGGTTAAATTCTGCTTAGCTTTATGTTCTTCAATGAATAGCTTAACTTCATGGCCTTCATTTTGTAGTCTTCTCGCTATATCTCCAGCAATCAGATCTTTCGAAATAAATAAAATCTTCATTACATTTGATAATCTAACATATTTTAATGGATTCAAGAAGCAAAACTGTGGTTATTTATCAATATTTCTTTATCATTCCTTTATTATTGGAGAATATTAGAGAAAATATGATATTATTTTAATATAAATTGATGAAATCCATTAAATACTTACCCATCGCCCTAAAAAATTTCAAAACTGTAGGAAACTTTATTCCGAGCCAGAAATTTCTAGTGAATAAATTAACTAAAGACCTTAAAAAAGACTCTAAGTGTATTGTGGAATTCGGTACAGGAGAAGGCTGTGTGACTCGCGGAATAGAGAATATGGTTAATGACGGCTGTATTATCCTATCTTTCGAGATAAATCCTAAAATGATAGAAATGGCTATAAAGAACAATAAAAGAAAGAACACACACTACATTAACGATGATGTACTGAATGTAGACATTCATCTTAAAAAACTAAAAATTGAAAAAGTAGATCACGTAGTCTCCTGCCTACCGCTCGGCCATTTTAAAAAAGAAACGATTAACTCTATTTTAGAAAATGTAAAAAAGATTCTTAGCGACGAAGGAACATATATTCAATATCAATACTTAGCTAAAAATCTTAAAGACGTTAAAAAACATTTCAAAAAAACTTCTATCAAGTTCGTACCATTAAACACTCCTCCTGCCTTTGTTTATATTTGTAAAAAATAACCTATTGCATAACTCTGATTCCTAGTTTATTCACATCACCTTACTATAAAAACACTCTGATAAGCCTTATAATTCCAGGAACTCTGGGGTCTTGACTTATGGGTTAATGTTTGAGACAATACTGTTATGAGTGCTCGTGTTCTTTTAAGCCCCGCTGGTGGTCAACCAGCAAAACAGTCCGTCGGTCAAATGATCGGCGACGCTGTGAGACAGAACGGTGGCGAGATGCCAATTATCAGTCCTGGCTGCGAACTCTTTGAGATCGCTAAACAGGAAGCTTGGTTTTTGGACCATCGTGCTCAGATTGCGAAGACGAACTAGCTTTGGGCTTTTCGTCTAGCAAACAAGTCCCTACTTCGGTAGGGACTTTTTTTGACAAGAACAAGAAAATACATCATAATTCATACGGATCAGTTTTTTTATCTTATACCGACTCCCCTTGAGGGGATTTTTTACTCCCCCATTGAATAACTCAAACTAAAGATAGATAGAAAATTAACAATGTGTTATTACACACTATATCACCGGCAATAACCCAAGCTACTGAACCTAAAGAGGGCGAGACCTTCCCGGCCGTCTGCGCCAAATTAGGAACATGTAGAAGGTTTCCGCCTGACTATGTTTTCATAACTGGTCAGGAAGTAGAGGAAGAGAGAAAAGCCACTCTCCTTTATAAAAGTGTAAGGCTTACACCAGAAGGCTCTCTACCATTACCATCGGAGGTAATGGCTTCAATCTCTGAGTGCCTATCTTTAGGAAATATCATCACGGCCACCGGGTATCAGATGGTTGGCTTGATTATGTCCTTGCGGGAAAAATGGGATGGCCCTAATCCGTGGGAATCGAGAAGGATTTTCGAAGTCCTTCTTAAAATCAAGTCCAGTGTAAACATCAACCAAAAGCCGGAACATCGGAGAATACTAATTGAAACGCTCAAAGGGTGGATTGTTGTAAAAAATAAAAGCGATGCCAAAATGTGGCTAGCGACGATGGATACAACGAAAAACCGCGGACATCAGTTATACCTCTTCGGTGAAATCTTGCTTCCGAAGATTGATACTTCCTCGGACACATGTTTCGATGCAGCCCTCAGTATAGCCCAAGAGATTGGGCCGGATGCATTAATCATGTTAATGTCCAAGGTATTAAAAATCCCGCACGACACAGCTACCAAGCTGTTCCACAAGTTCGTGCATCAGGATGTTGAGAGAACGAATTTCGACCTAGGCGCTATCCGCGAGATAGTAGCAAGCGGTCGGAAACATTTCTAGACCTCTTGTGATAGTCACTCCCCGCGCAAAAGTTTTGCGCGGGGAGCTTTTTATATTTTATCTTTAAATAAATAAAAACAGGACCATCGAGTGGTCCTGTTTATGGTTGCTTCATGATACGATCGAGAAACTTTTCAGAAGAAACCAAATTAATACATGTTGCAAAAACATGTGGAGCCAAAGCAAGAAGTATTTCACCTGTGCAAAAAGCCTCTTTCCATTCGACGGATATTAGGCTTTCACCATTAAACACCATCGAAACTTCATAGAAAGAATACTCATCATGCTTATAACTCATGCAAGACTGCTTCGTTCGGAGTTCGTAAAAACGTGTTCTCCTCAAATCAATTTTCTGAGCTTTCTCAGCCTCACATATAACCCGAATTATTTTCTGAGCAACCAGATTCTTAGAAACCCTCTGATCGCTAACAGTCATTATTGAAAAAACCACCTTACCCCCAGGACAAACGATGTAAGCAAACGAGCATTTGGATTTCTCGTCTGCAACACATACATAGTCAAGAAACTTAACTACATTAGTATTGTTAGTCTTCATAAGAGCATCCTCCCGCTGATTTAAAATTACTATTTAACCGATTTTAAAATACCACTTTTTTGGAAGTGTGTCAAAGTATTAAAATACCAGAAAAACAAATCAGATTGGTGAAAATTATTCTTTTGGAGGCATTTCCATCTCAATTTCTGGAATCACTATCCCGCTCTTAATTGAGAACCCTCCATTTTCTACTTTCTTACCAATATCAATAAAGCCGAGCTTCTTATAAAAGCTGATGGCCTTTTTATTGTATACAGCCATTTGCACAATAGTTTTCTTTTTAGGATCAAGATTCTTCTCTAATTCATTCCAAATTTTCTGACCTATACCCCTACCCTGAAATTCAGGGAGAATATAAAGCATGTTTAACTGGTTATAGTCCTTCTCTACAGTGGCTCTAGCTATCCCCACCACCTCATCATTATATTTAGCTGAAATTCTGAATTGATTTTCTGGAGTGCTCGAAATTCTCTCTTTTTGTTTATTAATTCCCTCTTCTGTAAGAGAATTTTTATATGATTCTTTTATATCCTCAACCGTTATACCAAACTCCTCATTTGGATACGTATCAAGCCATGTCTTATACAGAACATTAACTGCTCCCCTAGCATCTTCCGGCATAGTCTTAGTTATCTGAATCTCTCCCTCTAGATTTTTAGATTTTTCCATGGGTTTATTTTAACATATGGGAATCTTTACTATTTCAAAATTTGTAATATAAAACATTTGTAAAAATCCCTTTTTCTTGTATAATGATTTTCGCTAGGCCCTATCGTCTATCGGCTAGGACGGAGCCTTCTCAAGGCTCAAAGCAGGGTTCGATTCCCTGTAGGGTCACCATCAACAGCTAGCACGAGTAACATAACTTTTTATTCAAAATGGTTGTTTTGTGGTATAATACACAACATATGGAACTGAAAGATATAGAGCAGAAAATTAAAGAGATAATTAAAATCGTTGAGCTATGCCCAGCTTCTCTTCAGGAGAAGTGCTTTGAGATGCTTCTCAATAACTTCATACTCAATACAACTCCCGCTCCAAAGAAGCCAGAAGGCAAAGCTGCTATACAGGAAAACAAAGAAAACACAGAAAAAAATGATGCTGGTGGAGCAGAAGCGCCAAAACCAGAAGAATCCGATATCAAACTAAGTGACATTCATGTCAAAGCAAAGAAATTCCTAGAAAAAGGAATCACTATTGAGCAGATAAACAATATTTACTACAAAGAGAGAGAGGAGTACAAACCCCTCTTTGATAACCTGAAGACTAGTAAAATTAGTGAGTCTCAAATACGCATTACTCTTTTGGAAGCTCTAAAGAATGGACTTAAGACGGGTGAGTTTTCTGCTGATACAAAGATTGTTAGAGAATTGTGTGAAGTGTATAAATGCTATGACAGTGCAAACTTTGCAGCCAACTTTAAAAAGTCTGCGAACTTGTTCTCAGATGAGTATAAAAAAGATGTAACCCTTGCACTATCTTCTGCGGGTAAGGATAAATTAGCTGAGATTATAAAAGACTTAGCAGCCTAAATACATGGCACTAGACTTATCAGAAATAAAAACATTTTTTGAGGATCTTAAAACACTAAAATCATCAGTGAGCAAAGAGAATACGAAGACTGGTCAGATTGGCAAAAAAGCAATTCTGGAACAGACAGAGAGACTCTCGATTGAATGGTTTAATAAGATCAAACCTCATCTATCCTCATGTTCTTTTGAGGAAGACCTTATTGAGAAATACAATATTCACTTTACTCATTTACTCAAACTAAGCTCGTCAAAAGGTAATCATAAGAAGCTATTTCTTGATAACCTAAATCCAATACTCTCCAAGTTTAAAGATGAGGTGATTTTGAGACTCCAGACTAAAGGTACAATTAATACCTCTACTAATGGAGAGTTGGAGAAAATTCTACGGCAGATTCAAGACCCTACAAAGAACGACTACCTTAGCGAAGCTATAAATTGTGCCAAGTCAAACTACTTACGAGCCGCAACAGTGCTCGGCTGGTGCGCTGCAATCGACCATATTCATAAGAAAATAGAGGATATCGGCTTTGTGAAGTTCAACATTGCCTCCGTGACAATGGCAGGAGAAGCACAAGGGAGATTCAAGCGATTTAACAAGACTTATAATGTCCAATCTCTTAGTGA
Organism: uncultured Candidatus Saccharibacteria bacterium; assembly: GCA_964450345.1. Classification (GTDB taxonomy): domain Bacteria; phylum Patescibacteriota; class Minisyncoccia; order Phycocordibacterales; family PALSA-1337; genus JAPLZH01. The sequence continues at coordinate 14,139 of CAYVEL010000003.1, forward strand.
ACTACGAGCAGTATTTGACGATGATATTCTCTGGATTATAGAGGGTATGGGACTTATTGACTTGAATCAACATACACGACTTAGAGCATGCTTTGATATGCGCAATCAGTGCGGCCATCCTGGGGAAGCTCCTATTACGATGTACAATCTGATGTCTTTCTTCTCTGACATTAACGAAATTCTATTTAAGAATCACAGCTTCCAGATACAAATAACTACAGAGTGAACAAAATTCAGAGAATTTAGGTAATCTGATTACGCACGAGAAGGGTCGAAATCTTATATCAAAAACATTGAAAATAACATTACAGGCTAAGGATTCTGGTTGGTTCTATCTCGAGAACAGTCACAGATTAGAGGACTATATAAAAGAGTTTGAGAAAAGTTAAGACTTTTATTAATTTATAATTTACGATAGAATTTATTTATTGTAAAAGAATTATGAAAAAAGAAACAATATCTAAAGAAATAAATAATAAAGTAATTTCTAAAAAAGATATCAGATATTTATGGGGTTTAATTGAAGATAATTATAAAGAAATAACATCCGAACATAAAAATAAGGAGATTGAAATAAGCGCTTTTGATAATACCAGATACGAAAGTGATGGAGATCACTATATTAAAGACGGTGATATTATAGATCAAAAAAAGATAAATTCTATCGAGCTTTCTTTTGTCGATTATAGAAATGATCTCAGGATTAGAATTAATTTAAATTCGAAATTAGAGGAAATAAAATATAATGTTAGTGGTCAGAACTCAAATTGGGTTTTGGGTGTATCTAATAAAATAGATAATATTTTAAATTCAACAAAGCCACAAAATACTTTTTTAAAGAGATATGAGTTCTTAATTTTTGTTTCTATTTTTGCTTATTTTTTATACTCTCTGTTTTTTCTTTACAGATCATTGGTGGATTTTATAAATAATTATAATTTTATTGGAGAAGCCGGTCTTTCTGCATTATCATATGTCCTTGGCTCATTGTTTTTGTTTATTATTTTTCCTCTCTCCTTGGATGTTATTAAAAAAATTTCAAAATTATGGCCAAGTGTAGAGTTTGATTTTGGTCCTGAACATGAGAAAAAAGAGAAAAACTTTAGAAATAAGATAATTTTCATTATTGTAAACCTATTACTACCTATTATAATAAGTTTATTATTAAACTATTTTTAAAATTCCAAAGAGAAGTAAGATCCCTATATTAAAATCTCTCACTCTACTTCTAAGAAGCTTTGATCCGAAGAAATAAGAAACCTATACACGATCTGTGAATGAGTACATTCACCCACTGATACACGTGACAAAAATGCATAAAAATGTGTCTTATAAGTGGAAAAACTATGCAAACTACTATAGATTCAGTTAAATACTATTTATCTAGCATTTTAGTGACCTCACTTCTAACAAACTCTATATTTACATCGCTGTTTTTAATGTGAAGTATAGGCAATCCAACAATTTTAGTTAATTCATTTATAAAAACATCTCTATCCTTCTTTTTCTTGTCTGATTCATGAATACCACCGTCTAATTCGATAACTAAACAAGGGACGACTTTCTCTTTATCGCAAACAACAAAATCTGCAGACTTTCTATCTATACTATTTCTATTCTTTCTCTCTTCTGTCCAATCGCTAGTCTTTTTAACTTGTATCAAATGACTATAATTTACTTGAGGAAAAATAAAATATTTTTCGCCAAACAATTCAATTAATATTTTATATAAATGAAATTCTGAGTTCGTATCAAATAAATATTGTTTTTTCTCGTAAACCGAAAGATCTCTTTTATCATTATCTTCCTCGTTAGCTCTTTTATTCTTATTGCTTAAATAAACAATTAAATATATTAATATAAAAAATACACCTAGAATTAATATTTCTTTAATCATTATTATTTTTATCTATTCCCCCACTCCACATCCTGTCTAATCAGCTTCTCACCAGCTTCTTCGGGTTTGTCCATAATTTCTTTAACAATCTTTTCCATGCGGACTCCTTGAGAACCTTTAACTAGGACGATGTCTTTCTTCAATAAGAATTTATATAGGAATTCTCCAGCCTTAACAGAATCTTCAAACCAGAATGTTTTATTCTCTGGCATCTTATGGTCACGAGCACCTACTATGATTCCCTTTGATCTAATTCCTACACACACTAATATATCGGCGATTTCAGCTACCTTCTTTCCCACTTTCTTATGCTCCTCAGTAGAGAATTTACCGAGCTCTAGCATATCTCCGAGAACTACTATCTTACGGCCATTAGTGCTTATTTCTTTTAAAATATTAAGTGCCTCATCCACCGCTACAGGAGAAGAGTTATATGTGTCATCTATGATTACAGTCTTATTCATTCCATCAAGAACATTCATACGTCCATGTGGTGCCTTATAGTCATTAATACCGAGTAGCGCATCTGGTATATCCATTCCTACGGCCTGAGAAGTAGCTAGTGCGGAAACTATTGGATATACATGCTGATTACCTAGAAAACCATTAACGGAAACTTCTTTGAGTAAAACCTTGCTAGCAAATAGATTAAACTTCATGCCTACAGGGTATTTAGTATTTGATCTAGTGTCATATAGAGGAGTTACTGCTTCTGCTCTAATATCAGCATATTCATCATTAATACCGAAAGTGATGACCTTTGCATCTGGTCTGCGATCCTTCATCTTCATAATATCTCTGTCATCTGCATTCAAAATTAAAGTACCACCCTTCTTAAGAGCCTTAACTAAACAAGCCTTCTCTTCAAGCATTTCTCCACGAGAAGTGAAAAATTCTATATGAACTGGCACATCTGGAATTCTGGTCATTACTGCGATGTCTGGCTTTAACCAATGGGTCAATTTCTTAATATCACCTGGATGATCTGCACCGATTTCTAATACTAAATATTTTGGATATTCTTCTTTAAATAAAATAAGCTCGAGACCAGAAAGTAAATTCTTCATCCAGCCGATAGGATCATTCCAAGCGTTTTCACATCCGAGTACAGTTAGAGGAACACCGATTTCACTATTAAAAGATTTCTCGCTCTTTCGAATATAAAGTTCTCTTGAAAGAAAATGGAAAATCGCGTCCTTAGTAGATGTCTTACCAACATTACCAGTGACAGCTATTATGAATGGTTTGTATTTTTTAATTACCAAAGCAGCTTCAATATTCAATAAAGCTACAACAATGGTTTTCATCAAATTTCTCATTTTCTTTATTTTAATTTTATGGTTATTTTAACTATCTATCTTACCCTCTCTATCTATCTGGAGCTATTTCATAATATTTTATCAGAAAATTCGTTATATTCATAAAAGGATCAGTTAATGTCTCTGAGGCATACTGAGCACCTTTTGGATGAACTTGGAATAGGAATACTATGAATTTAGGGTTATAAGCTGGGAAATATCCGAAGAATGAATGTAAATATCTGTCAGTATAGTAACCTCCACCCTTAGGATCAGCCATCTGAGCGGTACCAGTCTTAGCGGCCACTGTATAACGTGGATTCTTCAATTTACCCTGTCTTAAAGTATCATCCACCACAGATACTAGCATTTTAGTAACCTTTTCAGAAGTCTCTGGTTTAATGATTTGTACCGGTGTAGCCACATCTATATCATTCTCAATACCAATACGGTAATCAATAGATTTAGCGATATGAGGCTGTACTAATTTACCGCCATTAGCGAGTACTGATAGAGCCCTAACCATTTCCATAGGTGTTAAGGAAACATTTTGACCGAAAGAAGCCGTAGCTATATCTACATCTCTACCAGAATTAAGAGGTCTTAAATCTCCTGAAATTTCATAAGGCTGGTCTATTCCTGTCTTATCATTAAACCCGAACTTATTCATATAATCTCTAAACCTCTCCTGTCCTACTTTAATAGCAATTCCAGCAGAACCCACGTTTAGTGATTGCTTCAAAACTTCTGCGATATTAATTAAACCTCTAGCTTTACCATCGAAGTTTCTAATTGTCTTCTTATTCAATACCAAAGATCCGGTATCGTTATACTGTGATTTCTCATCTATAACACCGCTATCTATCCCAATAGCCATGGTGATAGGCTTCATAATAGAACCAAGCTCGTATCTATCCTGAACCATTGAATTTTTAAAATCAGAAACGCTTCCTGCGGCGCCATAATAATTCGGATTAAAATTAGGAATTCCTGCCATGGCATAAATCTGGCCAGTATGAGGATCCATCACCACAATACCCGCATTTTCTGGAGACCAATCCTTCGAGATTTTTTTCAAAACATCCTCTACATAATTCTGAATTTCTCTATCTATTCCAATCACAATATCTCCTTCTAGACTTCCATCTTCTTTAACATTAGAGAAAAGATCGGCGAAGAAATTCGAGTAAACCTTCTCACCACTTCGGCTTAAAACAGATTCATAATATTTCTCTAGACCATACTGTCCTGTTAATTCATTTTCTTTATTAAAACCTACGAATCCTAGAACGTGTGATGCCAGTGAACTGGCTGGATAATATCTCCATCTTTCTGGAACGAGAGATACGCCTGGAATTTTTAAATCACGAATTTTAGCACCGATATCTGAATCAACCTTCTTTAAAACTACCTTTCTTTTAGACTGCGGGTCATTTGCTTTAGATATAAAATCAGTCTCAGAAATATCTAGAAATTCATTTATTGATTTATATACAGACTTAGGATCTTTTATTAATTGAGGATTAATAATTAAATCATAACCATCTTTCACAATAGCTACTCCAGTACGACTTCCGTCTTTATTCTCCAGCAAAATAGAACCTCTGTCGAAATAGGCTGATTCTTCTTTATAATACTGATTCTCTGCTACTCTTCTATAATAGTCACCTTTAATAATTTGAGTATTATAAAGAGCTGCCTCAATAATTAAGACAGCGCACACAATACCCGCTAAAATAAATCTTATTCTAAATTTATAACTACTAGATTTCATTAGTAGACATAGAAACCTGTCCTACTGTCTTATTCTGTATAAAGTTTGGGTTCTTATTTAAAATAAATCCTTTCTCAACAGCAACTTCTTCGTTAATACTATTTTTAATACTGTAATATTCTGTCTCTAATTCTACTAGAGAAAGATTAACCTGATTAATATTTTTCTCAAATGACTTTTTATTAGCACCGTTAGCTACTGAGTAGTTTATGCAATAAACATATGAAGCGAATAGAGCTATCATTAGTATAAATAATGAGAAAACTATTGTTTTCATATTATTCTCACTCTTTTCTCTTATTGCGTTTATTGCCTGTGTCATTTTATTAAATTTCTATTAACTTTTTTAATTTACTTTCTCAAAAATTCTTAATTTTGCACTTCTTGATCTTGGATTTTCTCTAAGCTCTTCTATGCTTGCTGTTATCGGTTTCTTCGTAATCTGTCTTATTAGACTTAACTTAGATTTTTCATTTATGAATCTTTTTACTATTCTGTCTTCAATACTGTGGAATGAAATCACTGCCATTCTTCCGTCTCTATCTAGCATCTCGAATCCCTTTCTTAAAGCATCCTGTAAAGCCCCAATTTCGTCGTTTACCGTTATTCTGATGGCTTGGAAGGTCTTTGTAGCTGGATGTATTTTTCCATTCCTATAAAAGCCTGGAACCGCTTTCGAGATTATGTCTGCTAATTCTCCTGAAGTCGTAATCGGTTTAATTTCTCTAGCCTCTACTATCGCTCTCGCTATTCTTCTAGAAAATCTTTCTTCTCCCCATCCGTAAATTATGTCTGCTATATTCGCCTCGTCCCAATCATTCACTATATGCATCGCTGTCAGATCTTCTGGTCCTAGATTCTTCTTAAAGGTCATAAGTAGAATTTCGTTTTTCTTAAAAGTGAATCCTCTTCCTGATGTTTCTAACTGGTCTGAAGAAAGTCCTAAGTCGAGCATAATTCTATTTACTTTCTCTTTACCAAGTTTTGGAAGAACCTCATCCATATTTCTGAAATTCTCTTTTACTAAACTGAAATCTGAACTTGAGAACCCAGCTTCTTCGAAACGTTTCTTTGCTCGAAGTATTGCGTCTTCATCTCTATCAAGACCAATAACTTCTGCACCAGCGCGTAATGCTTCGATGGCATGTCCTCCTGACCCGAGAGTTCCGTCTAGGTAAATATCACCTTTCTTGATCTCTAATCCTTGTATTGATTCTTTTAAAAGTACTGTCTTGTGTACAAGCTTCTCATTTGAAACATTCTCACTATTCAGGCTATTCTCACCGTTCTTACCTTTTGCATTTTTTAAAGCTTTAGTAGTCATGATTTTTATAGCATTCCTACCTGACCTAATTTTTCTGCTAAAGTATCAGCCTGTTTCTCTACCACCTGCTTATACTCTTTCCACGCGTCCTCGTCCCAAATTTCCACTCTTGTCTGTACGCCAATCACTGAAACTTTACTAACTAGCTTTGCGCGAGACTTTAGAAAGTCTGGAACCAAAACACGACCGTTCGAATCTACATCTACCTCTACCGCACCTCCAAGAAGGAATCTGTTAAAACTTCTGCTATCTGCCTGAAGCATTGATGAACCACTTAGCTTCTCAGAAATTTTCTTCCACTCCTTTAATGTGAATACGAATAAACAACTATCGAGACCTGGTGTAAGAACAATCTTCTTACCCATTTCGGCACGGAATTTCGCAGGGAGCGAAACTCTGTTTTTGTCATCGATTGTATGTGTGTATTCGCCGATTAACATTTTTATTTTTAAGTAGAATTTTTTAGTAAATTTATTCGCGAAAATTCATTTACCACTTCATCCCACTCATCTATAATTTTATACCACTTTCACCCACGATGCAACACAAAAGTGCATTTAAATGTGGATTACTTTCACAAAAATTCCCATTATTTTCCAAGACGATTTTAAGTCTCCGAAAATAATGGGAATTTTTATTTTTTAAACTTAAATTACTAAAAAATATGGTAATTTATTATAAATATTTATATTGACATTACGTCTAAAGTATGCTTTTGTTATAGATGGGTATCCTCCATAATTAAACATGGAGGATAAAACTTTGAAAAATCAAAAACTAGCGGATTACACACATTATGAAACTCAAAATCCTCGCGGTGTTGGCCACTTTCGGCCTTCTTCTCTCAGCTGTAGCCAGTGAAGAAAAATCTTGGTCTGGGTGCGCCTCGACTGAGTTCGTCTCACAATACCTCGGTTTTGGAAACGGCGCCGTCTTCTACGACAAACCGATGTTCCATACCGATATTTCACTTCAACACAAATCCGGTTTTCATGGAGATGTCTGGTGGGGCACCGGCCTCAACGACAACTTCTCTGGAGGCTTCGATGACGAATGGGATTGGAATTTAGGTTATGCCAATAGCTTTCGTGGGTTTACCTACGATGTTGGCGTTGGGTATTGGGATATTTACAATGTGTTCTCTGATTCAAAAGAGGACATTCTGCATCCGAATATCAAGATCGGTTATCCGATCAATCTGAATACAAACCTTTCGTTAGTGGTGACCCCCTACATTCAATGGGAAGGTTACTATCTACCGTTTGGAAGCAAGTTGAGTGATGGGACCCTGACAACTATCGGCTCACAGTATTCCATCCAATTCAACGAAATCGTCTCTTCATCGGGACTTACAGCAATTGGTTTTGATGACGGGGGGTTTGATATGGAATCCGGCTTGATTTGGAAGGCTTATGCGAATCTCGAATTCGCTATTAGCAAATCAGTCAGACTGCAGATTCCAACATTCAAAATATATGTTCCGATAGATATCGACCGTGATACGGAGACGGTATACGGGGCAAGTATTTCCTACAGTTTTTAAAACCTTGAACATCACACCCTCGGCGACCTTTAGTCGCCGAGGGTGTTTCATTTATTAAACTAAATTATATATTTGATTTTATTGATACAGAGGTAGATCGAACTTACTTATTTCATCATTATAAAAAGTATTGGTATAAGGTGAATATGTTGATACATTTATAACGTTCTCTTTCGGATTAAAAGTATAAATTCGGAGCTTACCATCACCACCTTTCTCCTGTGCTTGATAATCCTGTAAAACTTGGAATACATATCCCCCGCAACTATTTTCACTTTCCACTAGATTTTCTCCACGAGCATCATGAAAGTGTCCTGATAAGACTAATTTGATTGAACAATTTTTTGAAATTAATTTATTCCATATATCGAGACCGGTATTTCCATCTTTACTATAACTTCTTATATTTTCTGGAGTTCTGGAAGTATCTGATAAATATTTATGTGTCGTAAAGATTGTATATATATTTGGATTTTCTTTTATAACTTTTTCAGCCCAAGAAAGTGCATCATTTGATGGCTCAATACCTAAGTTAACAAACATGATTTTAAAACCATTCGGACTAATTATCTGATAGTTATTTACATTATCGTCAGAACCACCCTTATACCATGAATATTTTGAGAAGAAATCCTTTGAAAAATTAGCTGAGTATGATTTGAAACCAGACTCTTTTACAAGTGGTACTTCTGAATCATGATTTCCTGGAATTACGTTATATGGCACCTTCCCATCAAGCTTACTCATACATCTTTTAGCAGTCTCCCACTGTTTAGGTATCTTTCCACCATCATTAACAATATCACCAAGCTGACTAACGAAAACAATATTTAATTTCTTAATATTATTAACTATCCATTCTGTCTGTGAACAAAAGATGTCTGGGTGTGATTCAGAATAAAACTGAGTATCTGGTAAGACCACCACCGTGAAAGATCCTTTCGGCATTTTATTCGTATTAAATACATAATAAAGAGCGAAAAGTAACGTGATTATTACTAATACAATTAAATATTTTAGAGCTTTTAACATGGAATATATTATAACACTGAACACTTCTTAAATTAATTCGCCCGTGTTATAGTCACCTAAATAGAAAGGAGTTCTTGTATGCAAAAACACCCAAACATGACGAACGAAGAGTTGGTAACCATGAAAAAAGAAGAAGACTCAATGAAGAGTATCAGTTGGTTTTTTATCATTCTTTTAACCATTCTGATGATCATTTCTTTGTTTCTTAAAAAATACGGTTTGGCAACACTATTTATGGTGTTAAGCCTAGTATTCATGGCTTGCCTAAATGGTATCTACGAAAAAAACGATGAGAAGAGCGATGGTGCAGAAGGTGGACCTTAAATACTCTTCGTGGAGACCGCAGTCAAAACAAAACCGCCAACTAATCGTAAGGTGTTGGCGGTTTTAATTTTTTAGAAATTTTTAGAATCTTTATCTTTACTCACTAATTTATTTTATAGTTTTATTTTATGAATTTTAGCGTAGATTAAAGTATCGTATCCATTCATTACCCTATCAGTTCTCTTAATTCCCAAGGTTTCAAGGAAGCAAAATAGTTTTTCCTGCACTTTTTCACCATCAGCTTTTTCGTTTGTAATCTCTTCTACTTCCATAAATTTACCCAAACCTCTTACATCGTCTACACAAATTTCCCAACCATTATATTTAGTCTTAATTCTTGTCTTGTGAACTCTAACCTCCTCCTTATATCCCAACATCTCGATAATAGATCTAGTCTCTTTAGCATCATCTACTAAAATTTCATGTTCTATAGAATCTAATTCATTTTTTAGAGATTTTTTAACCGTAAATAATATTTTGTTATTTGCTTTTCTAATTCTTAAAATATTTTCTCCTGGATGATGTTTAGTAAACGGACCACTATAATTAGCAAATATTATATCGTCCTGAACTATTGGTTTGGTCATTTTACAGCCAAGTTTTTTAAGTTTAGCAATGACAGATTTCGCACTCTTTATTTTAGCTTTTACTTCAATCTCTTTTTTCATAATAATTTACATTAAACAAAAAGTCTTTATTTATACTACTTACTCTTAGGTCGTAAGAGAGGGAAAATCTGGCACTCTCTAGTAGGTTTATCCATTAAGAAGCTGAAGAGTCTCTCTGATAGACCGAAACCACATGTAGGTGGCATACCGTGCTCTAGAGCTTCAACGAAATCAGTATCGTTCATCTGAGCTTCGTCATCTCCTGCCTCACGAAGCTTTGCTTGTTCTTCGAAACGACCTGCTTGGTCTACAGCATCATTAAGTTCACTAAAGCCTTTACCCATTTCAGAACCAGCTAGAATAATCTGGAATCTTTCTACATATTCAGGGTTATCAGCTTTTCTTTTTGCTAGAGGTTCTAGATAAACAGGAACATTAATAAGGAAGCCTGGACCACCGATCTTCTTTCTACAATATTTCCATAGAGTATCTACTGCACGAGCCATATTAATACCTTTTGGATCAAATTCTAATTTTAATTCTTTTAGTTTAGCTACAACTTCATCAACAGAAGCCTTAGAAATATCTAGACCAGTATTTTTCTTAATGGTTTCAGTGTAGTCATATATTTCCCATTTAGAACCGAAATCTACTTCGAAACCTTTTATGTTAAATTTTAGTGTACCGAAAACTTTCTCGGCAATCTCCTTATATAGATCCTCAACCATTTTCATTCCGTCATTATAATCAGCGTATCCCCAATAGAATTCCATCTGAGTATAATCCTGAAGATGCTCTACTGACATTCCTTCATTTCTAAAGATTCTGCCAATTTCAAAAACCTTAGGAAAACCAGCTACCATTAAACGTTTTAACCATAGTTCTGGAGAAATTCTTAGGAACACCTCCATATCTAAAGCATTGTGTTTAGTGATGAACGGTCTAGCATCAGCACCTCCTGCTACGTTTTCAAGCACCGGAGTTTCTACCTCTAAGAAACCTCTCTCTAATAAGAAGTTTCTAATGGTCTGCCAAAAGATAGAACGCTTTAAAACCATATCCTTAACTTCTGGATTTGTAAGTATATCTAAATATCTTTTTCTTAATCTGATTTCTTCATCCTGAATTCCAGCCCATTTTTCTGGAAGTGGTAAAATCGCTTTAGTAGCGATAGTCCATGTATTAACTAGAATACTCTTCTCACCCTTCTGAGTAGTAAATAATGTTCCTGTAACAGAAATAAAATCTCCGATATCAATAGTCTCACCGAAAAGCTTAAATAAGTCTTCTGGAACATTATCTTTCTTAAAGACTGCCTGAAATGTATCTGTTCCATCATTTAGAACCACGAACTGAATAGCCCCCTGGCCTCTAATAGCCATTATTCTTCCAGCTAAAGAAAGAACCTTCGCTGAAGCCTGTAATTCATCAAACTTAGCCTTAACTTCGACAAGAGAAAAATCCCTAGGTACCTTATTCGGATACGGGTTAATACCTGCCGTCTTGAGCTTGTTCATTTTCTCAAGACGTATTGCTCTAAGTTCTTCGATTGAAGCCATTTTATTTTATTATTCTATATTTAGAATTTTATAAGAAACTGTACCACGAGGAGTAGCGACTTTAACACTGTCCCCCTTTTTCTGACCAAGTAATGACTTACCTAGTGGAGAAAGATGAGAAACTTTACCTGTTAATAGATCTGCCTCTTCTGAACCTACAATCTTACACTTCATCTTCTCACCGCCATCTTTCTGTACTTCTACCACACAACCTACACCTATAATATCTCCAGAAACTACTGATTCTATCTTCGCTGTCTTAAGTAAGTTTTCAATATAAGCAATTCTATCTTCTAGTTTACCCTGTTGATCACGAGCTTCGTGATATTCTGCGTTTTCTGAAAGATCACCTAGCTTTTTTGCGTAATCTAATGCTTCTGCCACTTCTTTTCTCTTTACGGTTTTAAGTTCGTTAAGTTCTTTACCTAATTCTTCAAACTTCTCCTTAGAGAGATACTGAATACCTCCATTTGACATGTTTTTATTTTATTTATTTAATTAATTTCTTATTAAGTTAATCTCAATTCCATTCTAACACCAGTGTCCTGCTATTTCAAATACTCTGGGGTGTTAACATTCATCCAATCAATAACCTGTCTCATCATAGAACCAGCTCCTATAACGTTACTTCTAGGACCTCTCTCCATCAAAGCTATCATCACATATTTAGGGTTTTCATAAGGATAAAAGCCCATAACCCACGAATTAACACGGTCTTTAGTCTCTCCTAGCTCTGCTGTACCTGATTTACCAGCTATCTTTACATAAGGCACATCTAAACCCTTAGCAGTACCTCCTGGATATGTAACCGCTAATCTCATACCTTCCTTCACTACCTGATAAGAAGCGTGATCTATACCTTCTACAGTATCATATTTTGCTGGAGTATCTGTTTTTTCGATTGTAGGATAAACAAGCTTACCTTCTGTAGCTATCATACCTACTGCTCTAAGCATTTGGATGGGACTTACCTGAAAACCGTACTGACCAATAGATGTATGATACGTATCTCCGAGACGCCATCCTTCACCATTAAAGTTTTTAGCCTTCCATTCTGGTGAAGGGACAGTACCAGCTACCCCCTTAAAAAATCCATCTTCAATAGACTGACCGAAACCAAAACGAGCAAAATATTTATTTATATTATCTATACCTAGACCTTTCTGATCCTTAAAACCTCCTCCAACTTCATAAAAATAAACGTTTGAAGAAACCGCGAGAGCATGACGCATATCCACATATCCATGTGCCTTCCAGTCCTTAAATATACTATTTATATCTGGATAATATTCATTCTGAACTACTAATTGACCTGAACTGTATATCTGCTTTTCTGGAGAAATAATCTTTTCAGTAAGAGCTGCGAGTGACATGAAGGGCTTAACAATAGAACCAGGAGTATAAACACCGTTAATTATTTTATCTAGAAATGGCTGAGATTTATTCTTTAGATATGATTTAATAGTTTCTGAATCATTACCATCTGTCATAACCTGAGAGTTATATTCTGGATAACTAGTTAAAGCTATCATCTCTCCTGTATCTATTTTCATAATAGCCGCCGCACCTCCTGCGAAATCTACTTTTTTAGAAAGAGATTCTATCTCTTCATATATCTTCTGGTTTAATTTAGCATCTATAGATAGCTTAATACTCTCTCCTGATTCTGGTGGTTCAATAGTATTATGAGAAACTATATTATTCAGCGCATCAGTCTCCATAATGTTTAGACCGTTCTTACCTTTCAATCTTTCATTCCAAAATTTCTCTAGTCCATCCATTCCGATATAGTCTTCTCTATAATAAAAACCGTTCTTATCTTTTAGTGGGTACTTAACATAGCCCAGCAAGTGTGCCGAACCTTTATAGTCTGAATATTTTCTAAACCATAAAAAAGGGTTATCACTTCTCTCATTCCAAGCTAAGTTTTCACCATTTCTATCAAAAATAACTCCTCTCTCAGCGAAAATCGGCGTATGACTTAAACTGTTCTCATCACTAATCTTTCTGTATTTTTCACCATCTTTAACCTGCAATATACTAGCTTTAACCAAAAAAGCAGAAGCAATAAAAACGAACACCATTACAACTGCAATAATGCTCTTATATGATATAGCCTTAACAATTTTTCCCTCCATCTGATCTGTATTAAACTGTGGCAGATTTTTTGCATCAATTAAAACCTCATCAGGATCTATTTCATAAACCCTCTTTCTCGGTCTAACTATTTTGATTATTTCTCGTATTTTTCTTGTCACTATATTATTTTAATTGATTTTTAGGATATTTTGAATCTTTTTCTAAGGTATGAAAAAGCTATAAATAATACGAATGTGGACAATAAATATTTCAAGAAAAATGTGTTGTGGTTTGAATATAATAAATCAAGAATTAAACCAAAAAACATAGATTCATAAAATCTTCTAAATAGAAATAGACCTATAGCTATTAAAATTATTGAGACATAAAGAGGAAAAAAGAAAATCCCCACAAAGATCAAAGCATCAAACCAAAATCTTTTTGAAGAATAGTATTTATTCATTACTTTTCTTTATTATAACCTTATCTATACCAGAAACAGAAAATGGATATCTGAAGAATATTTCCTGGAAAACTTTAGTAGGATCATCGTCTACATAGCTTATATCTCCTACTATATAGTTTTTTAGGCCTGGCATACGAACCTGATCACCGACTTTAACCTTACTTCCTTTAGGTAATGAGATAAGATAAGTACCATCATTGATACCAGTCGCTTCTACCATGCTAGTACTAGTACCAATTCGAACATTTATCTTTTCACCATTAGTAGAATACATCTTAACCATTGAGTCATACTTATCTACAGAATCTATTTCTCCTATAAGATAACCAGATTCAGAATAAACTAAATCATCTATATTAACCCCGTCAGATGAACCTTTATCTGTAAGAAGAAAGTCATATGAAGAAAATGGTGGATTCCTTAATACACCAGCAGTTATTCCATCATTAACAGAAAAAGATTTTAAGGTTACCTTAGTAGATGTAGGAAGAACAGAAGTCGATGTGCCATTTTTCGTAATGATAACGCCATTATCTATATAATTCTTTAATTCAGCTTTTAGTTTTATATTCTCAGTATTTAAATTAGCTATTTCTGAAGATAGGTCTGAGTAATTAAATATTCCACTTACAAAATTTCTACTTATTTTAATAATAGAATTTTCATAACTCCAAAAAGATCTGCCTAGATAATTAAAAAAACCACTTAGAGGAGATCTAAGTAATACACCGAAAATAAACAAGGTAATGAGAATATAGAAAGCAAATTTAATACTTTTTACCTCGTCTCTATCATTAAAATTATTTTTTCGGAGGTAACTCATCTTCGTTCTTAATTAAGGCTTCAGAATAAGTATCCAAATTTTCTAGAATAATACCAGCTCCACGTGCTACTGCAGTAAGAGGATCATCGGCTATATGAACTGGAATTTTTAGATTTTCATTAAGGAGAATATCAAAACCTCTGATTAGCGCTCCTCCACCGAACATATAAATACCCTTATGCATTATGTCAGCAAGCATCTCTGGAGGTGTAGTCTCTAAAACTTCTTTAGTAGCTTCTACTAGAGATTCAATAGACTGACTCATAGCTTCTCTGATATCAGCATCTGTAATAACCACTTCTCTTGGGAGACCTGTGATTAGGTCGCGGCCGCGAATCGTGGTTTCTCTGGGAGCTATACTCGAATGCGCTGTACCTACTTCTATTTTAATATCTTCAGCCGTCTTCTCTCCGATTAAAATCTTAAATTCATTTCTGATATAAGAAATAATATCGTTATTTAATTTATCACCAGCAATTCTCAAATTCTTTGATCTTACAATTCCACCGAGAGAAATAACTGCAATATCTGTAGTTCCACCACCAATATCAATAACCATATTTCCAGACGGTTCATTCACATCTAGTCTAATACCAATAGCGCCAGCCATAGGCTGTTCAACTATATAAACTTCTCTAGCTCCAGCATTTTTAGTAGCATCTCTAACTGCTCGTATCTCCACATTAGTAACTCCAGAAGGAACCCCGATAACTACACGAGGACCAATCATTTTTTTAGATACACTTTCAGCTTTTCTAATTAAGTGAGCAAGCATTTCTTCTGTAACTTCGAAATCAGAAATAACACCGTCTACAAGGGGTCTAATAGCCACAATATGACCAGGAGTTCTACCAAGCATGCTCTTAGCTTCTGTACCGATGGCTACTACTCTTCCAGTCTTTTGGTTAACTGCAACCACAGATGGTTCATTAACCACAATTCCACGTCCACGAATATAAACCAAGGTATTTGCTGTACCTAAATCAATTCCAATGTCATTGGAAAACATGCCAGCTAGTTTTTGCTTGGTTTTTCTTATCATTAGTGCAATTAAAACACACTTTACCCTTATTTTGCAATATGTTTACTCAAATCTACGAGTTTCACCATAGAAGCCTCACTTTCTCTTCTATTTTTTAGCTCAATTTCACCATTAGCTAATGTTTTTTCACTTATAACAAGTCTAACTGGAATACCGAGTAGATCAGAATCAGCGAACTTCTCTCCCGCTCTTAAATCACGATCATCATACAAAACTTCAATACCTTTCTGTGTTAATTCTGAATATATCTTATCTGCCTCTGGTTTTACTTTATTTTCTTTATCAAAAAGAGGAATTAAATGAACTCTAAATGGAGCAATACTTTCTGGCCATACAATTCCTTTATCATCAGCTAAAACTTCTACTACTGTACCCATAAGTCTTCCTGGACCAATACCGTATGAACCCATAATCACAGGTTTCTTCTCACCATTACTATCCACATAATTAAGTTCGAAAGCATCTGAGAATCTAGTACCTAGAGAGAAGATATTTCCCACCTCTACCGCAGTCTTTTTTACGAAATCTTTTTTATCTAATCCAAGCTGAACTAAAACCTCATCAGTCATTACTTCATCATTAATAGCTAAACCAGCTTTTTCATTAACATTTATAGAATCTTCACCCGCTTCTGTAAGAGTCTGAAATTCATGAGAGAACTTAGAGAATGATCCGCCAGATGCAAAAGTAATATATGTCTTATCACCTAAACCAACCCTCTTAAATACATTCATGTAGGCAGTCTTTGCTTTCTCATAGAAAATATTATGCTCAGCTTCGTCTTTACTAAAAGAATAAAGATCCTTCATTAAGAATTCTCTACCTCTCATAATTCCGCTTTTAGCACGAGCTTCATTTCTAAACTTAGTCTGTATCTGATAAGGATATGTAGGTAAATCTCTGAAAGATCTAATATAGTCCTTCATTAATCTAGTAAGAGCTTCTTCATGAGTAAAACCTAGTCCGAGTTCTGTGTCATTCTTTAGTTTAGTCTTAAACCAGTTATCTACCACCTCATCACTCCATCTTCCGCTTTTCTCCCAAACCTTTTTATCTTGAAGCACAGTTAGATGCATCTCTACACCACCAATAGCATTCATTTCTTCACGAATGATATCAGTTATTTTATTCATAACTCTAAGACCTAGTGGTAAAAGAGTATATACACCGGCCATCTCTTTATAGATGTATCCGGCCCTGATTAAAAGCTCAGCATTCTTTGAAACCTCATCTTTTGGAGCCTCCTTTCTAGTTTTTGTAAATAATTTTGATTGAAACATTTTATTTTATCTAGCTAATATCAATTTAATAACGTCTCTATAAGTTATTACGAGCATAAGCGCAAGGAGAATTATAAATCCTATTCCATTTACTGCATTAGCTACTTTCACAGGAATCTTCTTTCTAGAAATAGCCTCTATTGCTAAGAATAATAATCTTCCGCCATCTAGTGCTGGGAACGGGGCTAAGTTAATAACTCCTAGGTTAATAGATATTATTGCTGTGAATAGGAATAATTTTACGAATCCAGATCTAGCTGCGTCTCCCACCATTCCTGCTATACCTACTGGACCAGACACAGTAGAGAAATCTGCCTTACCCACGAAAATCTGACTAAAGAATCCGTAAAGACCAGTAGCCGTATCTTTAATTAATATTAGAGTATATTTAGCTGATTCATATAGAGCTAAATGAATAGGTAGAGAAAGAGTAGCAGCATCACTCATGGCAATTCCTACAGCATATCTATCTTTATCACTAACTATTAAACCTTTTTTAGGTGTAACAGTAGCCACCTCTTCATTACTATTTCTTAAAACCTTAAACACTAAATCTTTTCCACTTGAAGAAGCAATGGTAGCCATCACATCTCTAGAAGATTTAACATTTATAAAATCAGAAGGATTTTTAGCATCAACAGTCTTAATAGCTAAGATATAATCACCTAGCTTTAGACCAGCCTCACGAGCTGGCATTGCATCAGATATACTAACAATGGAAACATTCTCATCAGAAAAACGATTCTCATATTTAGAGAAATCATCTCTGCCGACATTTGCTCCAGCGATAAAACAAATTGCAATAAGAATCCAAGCAAAAACGAAGTTAAAGAAAACTCCACCTGCTAGAACAATAGCCTGAGCCCATTTAGGTTTATTATAAAAACTTCTAGCTGAATCTGGTCCAGAAATAGACTCCTCATCTGGATTCTCTCCGAAAATCTTAACGAATCCACCGAATGGAATCCAGTTTAGAGTATATACAGTCTCACCGAATTTCTTTCCCCATAATTTTGGAGGGAAACCAAGTCCGAATTCATCTACTCTAATCTTAAGTTTTTTTGCAGTAATAAAATGACCGAATTCATGAACTAGAATCAGTATAGCTAAAACTATAATAAAAATAATGGCCGTCATTAATTATTTAATCTAATTAAGTATTTCTTTTTCTTTCTTAATATATTGTTCTTCTAATTTTTTATTTCCCTCATCTACGTATTTTTGTAGTTCAGATTTATATCTAGTGATATCATCTTTACCTACTCCACCAGCTTTTTCTAAAGCCTGTAATTCTTTCATAACTTCTTCTCTGTGCTTTCTTAGAGTAATCTTTGATTCTTCAAGTTTAGCTTTAGCTACTTTAGCAATCTCTACTCTTCTCTCCGAAGTAAGTTCTGGGAAAATAACTCTTAAGCCCTTATCATCTACTGTAACTGATACGCCTAGATTAGCCATAATAATAGATTTCTCTATTCCTTTTACCTGAGTCTTATCCCACGGAGAAATTCTGATACATCTAGCATCTTCTAGAGAAATAGCTGCTACTTCCTGAAGACCCATAAATGAACCATAAGATTCCACTTTAACGGAATCAAGAATAGATAACATAGCTCGGCCTGTTCTCACAGATCCAAACTCTTTTTTTAGCCATTCTTCGACCTCTTTTACATTGGTCTTAAATTTAGAAAAATCGTATGCCATAACGTTTAAACTATATCATAACCGCTAAATATTCCATAATCATCTTTCTAGATGGCGATCTATCAGAAGCATATCTTTCAGCAATACTTACAGATTTTAAAGAATCCATAATGGCTATATCCTTATTTTCCTTAAAATCATTAGAAAGGTTGATTTCTAGTGCCTCTAAAAACTCTACTAGATCATTTCTACTTATACTTTCATCATCTATGTCTCCTATTAATTTAGAAACCATATCTAACCTCTTCTTTTTTGGAGAATTTATAAAATCTCTAGCTCTGGTTAAATATTTATTTTCATTTGAACTAAAATTAAGAGTAATTACTCTAGAAAGTATTGTAGGTAAAAAGTTATTACGATTTCCTGTAATTATAAAAATGTAATTATCTTCTGAAGGCTCTTCAATTATCTTAAGCAAAGCATTCTGTGCCTCATAGTTAATACTATCTGTACGAATTATAAAAACCCTAGGTCCTGAAGTGATTTTCTTAACGCTATGATTATTTATTAATTCCCTAGCCTCTCCAATGGTTAAAGCCTTATTAGTTATAAAACTAATAAAGTCAGGATTATCAGTATTAGTATTAATTCCCTCTTTTTCTAAAAATTTAATAAGCTCTGTATGAGCGTATTCTCCACCGAGGATTATATAAGACTGAAAGCTCTTCCAATTATTAGGAAGTTTCAACATTTTATTTTTTAGAAATTATAGCTTTCTTATAAACATCTAGATGCTCTAGAGCTACTCCTGTGCCCTTAACCACACAGTAATATGCGTCATCTGCTACACGAGCCTTTACACCTGTTTTTCTAAAGACTAGTTCTGCTAAATTTCTAAGCTGTGATGATCCACCTGTTAGAGTAATTCCGTGGTCAATAATATCAGCCGCTAGCTCTGGAGGTGTTTCCTGAAGTACATCTTTAATGGCTTTAACCATTTCTTTTAGCTCCTTTGCAATAGCTTTAACAATTTCATTTGTTTTAATATCAATAGAACGAGGAAGTCCTGTTATGAAATCTCTACCCTTAACAGTCATGACAAATTCTTCTTCTACAGGAATAGCTGAGCCAATATTAACCTTAATATCCTCTGCCATCTTATCTCCGATAGCTAAGTTAAAAGTCTTCTTAATATAATCAGCAATAGCAGCGTCTAATTTATTTCCAGCACATTTAACAGAAGTACAGGACACTATTCCACCAAGAGAAATAACGGCTACGTCAGTAGTTCCACCTCCAATATCTACCACCATATTTCCCACAGCTTCGTTAATAGGAATTCCAGCACCAATAGCAGCGAGAATAGGTTCCTTAACTACATAAGCATTTTTAGCACCTGCCTTAAGTGCTGCTTCTACCACAGCACGTCTTTCAGTAGATGTAATTCCAGCCGGCACGCTGATTAATACATCTGGCTTAAATACATTCCACTTTCCAAGTGCCTTATTAATAAAATATCTAAGCATAGCTTCAGTAACTCTGTAATCTGCTATCACACCATCACGCATAGGCTTATAAGCAATAATATTCTCAGGGGTCTTACCTATCATCAGTTTAGCCTCATTACCTACAGCCAAAATCTTATTATCCTGTTCAGATACAGCCACAACAGATGGTTCGTTTAAAACCACACCTTTACCTGGCACAAATACGAGAGTATTAGCGGTTCCGAGATCTATTCCTAGTTTTGGAGAAAATATAATTGCCATTAACGTATTATGAACTAAAGTGTGGATTTTGTGTAGTTGACACCATTTCTAGTAGTTATACAATAAATATGTAACCGAGTAGATGGAAAGCACATTGCGTTCGAGAAACGAAGACAAAGTTGCGCTTTGGGTTGGGCGCAACAATTGGATGAGTGGAAAGTAAAAGCGCTTAAACGCGCGGGGGCGTGGCCGTCTTTGAGTTCGGCCACGCCCTTTGTTTGTCTATTTTTTATCTATAAAATTCGTAAACCTATTCTGACTTAACTCTCATAATATCAGCGCCTAGTACATTCAGTCTTTCTTCCAGTCTCTCATATCCCCTATCAATAAACTTTATTCCTGTAATCTTAGAATCACCTTCGGCAAGCAAAGCAGCAAAAACCACAGCAAACCCCGCTCTTAAATCATGAGATCTTAATTCATCATCTTTAACAGCTTTCAAAGGATTTCCACCATGAACCATAATTTCTCTAGGATTCATTACTGTAATATCAGCGCCGAGTTTAATTAAATCTTCAACATATTTTAATCTTGATTCGTAAATTGTTTCAAACACAATACTATCTCCGGACACAGCAGTAAGATATGTTACGGCTGGAGCCTGTAAATCTGTAGGAAAACCAGGATATTCATGAGTTCTAAAATTAAAAGATTTTAATTCTTTACTACACTTATCTCCATTTACAGTTATATAATCCTTTCCTATTTCCATACTAACACCAGAAGCAAAAAGCAAATTAGTTAAACTTTCTAGATGTCTTGGTTCACAATCTTCTATTGTCATTTTCTTTGCTAATAAAGATCCTAGTAGCAAAAAACTTCCTGCTTCTATTCTGTCTGGAATGGTCACATATTCTTTAGAAGGCTTTAACAAGCCACCACCATTAATCTCAATAGTAGTAGTTCCAAGACCTTTAATATCAGCACCACAAGATACTAGAAATTCACCAAGCGATACAGTCTCTGGTTCCATAGCGCAGTTTTTTAAAATCGTTTTACCCTTAGCAAGTACTGCGGCCATCATTATGGTTTCTGTACCCGTAACTGTTTGGAGATTAAAAAAGATATCATTACCAATAAGTTTCTTTTCATTTGGAGCAGTTATGACAAAGGCTTCTTTTGTATATTCTACACTCGCCCCCATTCTTTCGTATGCATTTAAAAACAAATCGATTGGTCTAGAACCAATAACACATCCGCCTGGAGATGGGAAAATAACCTTTCCGAAACGAGCAAGCATAGGACCAGTTAATACCACAGAAGAACGCATACTCTGTGATAAATCTCTTGGAAATTCTACTTTATTAATACCATCAGTATTGATAACTAAATTATTTTTATCTCCAAGCTCCCAAGAAAAAGTTGCTCCTAGATTTTCTAAAATCTCTAAAAGTTTTCTAACATCATCTGTTTCAGGAACATTTGAAATATGTAAATCACCCTTAAATAAAACACTCGAAGAAATAACCTTCAATACCGCATTTTTAGCACCGTTTATTCTTATCTTTCCAGAAAGTTTTCTTTCTTTATTTAATCCTTTAACTAAAAAATAATCATTACTCATAAACACATTCTACCAAATTTTTAATTAATAAAAAGATAGCCTATGTATATTTTAATTAATTCTTCTTTGATTTTTTAGCTTTCTTAGGAAATCTCTTTCTGTATTCCTCCGCCCATCTTTCTTCTTGTTTACCAAGTACATGGAATAATAACACTGAGAAAGATAACCAGAATATACCGAGAATGACCCCACCAACAACATCAGTCATCCAATGAACAGATAGAATTAATCTAGATGAAGAAACTAAGAATACAACGATCACAAAAAGACCATACAATATCGCTTTTACATTATGATTCATTCTGCTTCTGTGAACATAATAAGCCAAAGTACCCATGAATACAGTAGAAATAAGAGCGTGACCACTAGGGAAACTATAATCAGTTAAATTAAGTAATTTATTATCCGGTCTAATTCTCTCTACTATATTTTTAAATATAGGACTAAGCATAAAACCTCCTCCAACAGCAAAAACATAAAAATAAACGAATAAGTGTCTTTTCTTAAAGATCCAATACAAAATAGTTACTATAGAGTAAACAAGAATAGAACTAGGACTAAATAAATCAGAGAAAAATATTGCCGATATAGTCAGGAACTCTGTATTAATAGAATTAATAAACACATTGAAGTTAACATCTAAATTACTTAAGCTTAATTTATCAGTAAATGCATCTTGTAATATTTTTACATAAAACAGAAGAGAAGTAACAGCTAAGATTAAAGTATATAAATGTTTTCTAGAGAATATATGTTCTCTTTTCTCTAAGAAAATATAAGCCCAAATAATTAAACCTATATAAACTATTCCCCAGAATAGATACCTTCCAATATAATCAGCCACAAATAAATAACTAGCACCAGCTAAATATCCAATCATCACAGAAGAGACTGCCCAAAGAGTTCCACCGATTATATTGTATGTCCAAAAAATACCAGGCTTGATATCACCTGCTCCAGCAAAAAACGGCATAAGGGCACGTGTAATAGGACTAAATCTTCCTATTATAAGCGCCTTACCTGTATGCTTATGGAGCATGTCATGAGATTTTTTTATATGTTCTTCTTTTATATAAAAAAATCTTCCATACTTCTCTATCCATTCAGCACCATATTTCTTACCTAAAATATAACCCATCAAATCACCGAGAACTGCTCCCAAGCTGGCTAAAAATAAAGTTAGTGGCAAACTCAATATTCCCAAATGAGCCAAAAAACCACCAAGAATTATAACTATATGACCAGGTATTAAAGCTCCAATAAGTGGAAAAGCCTCCACTGCAGCAGTAATAAAAACAATCCAAGAGCCTCCATCTCTCATAATAGACTCAATGAACATTAATAAATCTTTAATACCCATAAAAAGAAATTACTTTACTGAGAAAGAAGCTTTTACGGTGACCATAACATTCTTATCAATAGTTCCTGTATCATAAGAACCGTAATCACTAACTTCTAATGAATTTGGTGGTAATACCTGAACCACACCGCTAGATGCAGATACGATACTTCCGAGTTTTTTATCACCAGCCTTTGCAATAACATCAGCTCTATTCTTAGCATCCTTAATGGCATCACCAAGTAGAGATACTCTTAATTCACTTAATTTAGAATAATAGTACTGTGGACTCTCAGCAAAGAAAATTAATCCATTATCTACTAGATTTCTAGTAGCCCTAACTATTTTCTCCATTCCATTAACATCATCCGAATTAATCTTGATATTTTGTCTTAAAGTATATTTCTTAGGTCCTCCATTATTTCTATCATAGTCATAAACCTCATTCATAGATACAGTTGAGATTGTGTAATCCTTTTCAGGGACATTCTGACTCTTTACGAATTCTTTAACTAACCCCTCATCAACAGACATCTGCTGATAACCTGATTTCATAGTTTCAGATGTCACTGTTCTCTCCCATGAACCAGACCAACTAACCTTATCAGCAGTAACCGCTCTTACAGCAGAACCTGTAACTGATATTGGTGTGGTGGTATTTCTAGAAGCAATACCAAAAGATAAAATTATGGCAGAGACTATTAGAGCCACTGCACCTACGTATACATTTTTAATTTCCATCATTAAATAATATCATATAAAGTTTTAAATCTAAACAATAAATTAACCCTTATTTACTAAGGGTTAATTTATTGAAATTATTTTACTTGGACTTGTATGACCACTTATTATTCTGACAGGCTGGTTTGGATACTTAGCTCTAAATATTTCTAATATTCTATTATTAGCCATATTTCTTTCTGGTTTTTCTTTTAAAGAAATCTCCCAGTGATCTTCACTGATTATTTTTATATCCTCTTTTCTTGCTTTAGTTTTTACTCTAACTTTTATATACATAAAATTAAACAACTGGACCCCAGCTTCCCTTCTTATATTCCAATAAAGGAGTTTTATCTAGATTATCAATGATAGAAGAAATAAATCTCCATGAATAGACTATTTCATCTGCACTAGCAAACAGAGTTTGATCACCTTTTAACGCATCAGAAAGCACCTTTCTGTAGTCTACATAGAAATTAATCTCATTATTATCATCACTCTTATACGACAAAGTCTTTGATTCTATATCATCAGTTAAACCATGTTTCTTTGACCAAAATCTTATCTTTATACTTTCTTCGGGTTTAATTCTAAAAACAATAATATTTTCACATCCAGGAGTCTTCTCATTCTTGAAATAAACTGTTATTTCAATTCTGTCATCTTTCATTGCCTTACCACTCTCTAAATATATTGGAACGTTCTTCCATCTAGAATTATCAATGTGAGTTTTAATTAGGAAGTAAGTTTCTGTTCTAGAATAAGTGCTTACTCCTTTTTCCTTGTCATATCCCTCATATCTAGCTCTCACCACATTATCAGGAATATCTTTTGCAGAAAAAGGCGCTAGATTTTTTAAAATTTTTGCTCTTTCTTTTCTAGTTTCATCAGCATTAGAAGACGCCGGTCTTTCCATTGTTATGAAATTCAACATTTGTAATATATGGCTTTGAGCAACATCCTTAATAGCTCCTATAGCATCATAAGTCTCTACACGAGTACCTACTGTAGATTTCTCAAGTAATCTAATATGAATCTTATCTATTCCATAATGATTCCATATTGATTCGAAAAGAGTATTATTAAATCTAAAATTTAAAATATTCTGTAAACCCTCCTTAGCTAAATAATGATCTATTCTAAAAATCTGTTCTTCTTTAAAAATAGTCTTCAAACTCTTCTCTATTCTAGAAGCGCTATTAATATCCACCCCGAATGGCTTTTCTATTAGTATACGAGTCCAGGTACTTTCCTCTTTCGCATCTCTTTCTCTATATAAACCAGAATCTGATATATTTTTTATTACAAGTTCATATAGACTTGGCGGAATAGCTAAATGTATTAGACGATTAGTATATTGTCTGAATCTTCCTTCGATTAATTTTATTCTTTCATTTATTCTGTTATAAACATCAGCATTATCAAAGACCCCAGTCTCACACTCAATACGATCAACGAAACGTTTAATATCTTCTTCTGGAACTTGGCCAGGTCTAATATTTAAATTTTCTCTAATAAATATTCTAAAATCTTCTCTAGAAAAGTTTTTACGAGCTACTCCAATAATTGAAAAGTCGGACGGAAGAAGTCTCATTGAGTACAATTTCAATAAACCTGGAAGTAATTTTCTGGTCGCAGTTTCTCCGGTAATACCGAAAATAATGAAGATTGTAGGCCTGTTTTCTGTCATTTGACTATTCTATCACATGTTTTCGTGATATATTAAGCCTATTATAAGCATAATTAACGTAAAATGGTAAAGAAAACAACAATCATTCTAGGTATCATCATAGCCATAGTAGGTATTCTAGGATTTATAAAAAATCCACTAATTGGTAGCGGATCGTTCTTTGAAGCTAACACCGCTCACAATATTCTACATGTTGTGATTGGACTAGTATTAGTTGGAGTAACTCTACAGTATGCTAAGTACACAGCAGTTACATTGAAGACTGTTGGTATAGTAGTAACTGTTATTGCTATCATGGGATTCATCTCAGTAACTGGAAGCGGAAAAGAAGTTAACTATCTATTCCAGCTATTCTCAGTAAACCAGGCTGTTAATTGGCTACACTTGGTTATCGGTATTGGTCTAACAGCTTTCGGATGGTGCAAATGTACTAACGGTACATGTGAACATCCTGATTGCAAAACCGTAGAAGCTCCAAAGGCTTAAATTGTTTTAGACACTGTCTAAGCAACAAAAAATCCCTCATTAATTTTGAGGGATTTTTTGTTGCTATTATTCAGTCTCTTTATTTATTCTTAAACTTAGTTTCATCTCTAATTACCTTACCGTCTGCAAGTTCAAGTATTCTGTGTGCCCTCTCTGCATATTCCTGTTCATGAGTAACCATGATTATAGTTTGACCGTCTTTATTTAAATCCATAAATAATTCTAGAATGTTTGCTGAAGTCTCAGTATCTAGGTTTGCGGTAGGTTCATCTGCAAAAAGAATATCTGGCTCATGCGCAATAGCGCGAGCAATAGAAACTCTCTGCTGTTGTCCTCCAGACATTTGAGCTGGATAATTTTTCATCTTCTCTTTTAAATCCACTTTTATAAGAGCCCCTTCTGCTTTTTTTCGTGCTTCTGATTCTGGAAAACCCATCATAAGTAATGGAAGCATGACATTCTCGGTAGCTGTTAAAGACGGCAATATAGCATAATCCTGAAATACATAACCAAGCTTAGCTAATCTATAAAAAGTTCTCTTCTCCTCATCCATATTAATAACATCATTACCATACATTTCTATATCGCCTGAAGTAGGCTTATCAAGTAAACCAAGCTGATATAGTAAAGTAGACTTACCAGAACCAGATCTACCTGTAATAGCTACGAATTGTCCATCTGGCACCTCTAAATCAATATTATTAACAGCGATAAGTTCGCCGCCTCCACCGCTCTGAAATTTCTTAACTAATTTCTTTACTTTAAGCATTTGATTTAATAATTTTATCTACCCAAGATAGCATCTAATGTATTCTGTTTTGCCACTATTCTAGCTGGTATATATCCCGCAATTAATGTTGCGACTAATAATATAACCCCTCTAAAGAATGTTCCTGATGCAGTCGCTACTAAGATTCCATCACTGAATGGGAAATTAATCGGATGTGCAGCTAAGTATGGCTGTATAAATAAAAATACTAATACCGCCCCTACAAGTACACCAATAACAGCATAGAATAATGACTGGAATATATATGATATTTCAATCGCTCTAGCTCTAATACCAATACCTTTCATAATACCAATATACTTTCTGCGAGTAATTGCATTCACGAAAATAATAATGAATATTGTAATAGAAGCCACTGCGATACCAATTGAACCAATCATATTACCAAGTAGTCCAAAAGTTAATTTCATATCCTCTACGAATTTAGGAATAGCCTCAGAAAATATCTGTATCTTAGCCTTATCACCGAAACCTTGAGCAAGCAGAATATTCTTAACATAAGTAGCATCTACTCCAGACTTTAATTTAATAGCTATCTGATTTACATTGTTATCATATCTATTAGCTATCTTCTTTAATTCAGAATCAGTCATCACTATATACTGATCGAAGTCTGTTTTACTTTTTATAACACCTTTAATTCTGACCTCCTTCGTAACATCACCTATCTTTAATTTTATTTTTGAACCAGCTTCTGTATTTTTTAACAATTTTAATCCAGGACTATCTATATCTAAATATTTAGAAAGCATATTAGCACCTATTAAAACAGTATCGTGATCTTCTGCTGTTAGATATTCTCCCTCAACCATATATTTAGAAATACCAGTAACAGAATTTTCTACTTCTGGATCAATACCTAAAATAGATGCTCCTGCCTCATCAATATGATCCGTCTCATTTGTTCTACGATCATAATTTGCTGAAACGGCACCGCTAGAAATATATCTTGCAGAAAATTTATCAACCTCATCTAATGAATTTAAAAAAGTTACAACATCATGACTTCTCTCTATATACTTCTTATCAGTAAGAGTAGAGATAATGATGTCTCCCGAAACACGCTCTCTCTGTTGTTCTATAGAACCTTCAATAAGACCAACTAATATTCCAGAAACCACAACAAGATTAAGAAAAGTAAGAGTCATTACAGTAATGATTAAAGCGGTGGTCCATTTATTAGCCTTCTTCAATTCTCTTACAGCAAGAAAAAAACCAAGCTTCCAATCCTGTGATCTTCCGGCCGGTTTTAGTGAATGTTTTTTGATATTCTCGTCCATTTAGGACAATTATATCATTATTCTTTTAATGTTTCAGCGTACTTTTCCCACTTTGGGTAAAACGTATTAGCTATAAATACAGCTAAAAGTATGAAAATTCCAGCAAAACCCCATAGAAAAAGCCTTAAAAGCTTGAGAAATATGCCCCCGAGAGCTCCGAGTGCCTGTATAATTGTGTCGAATACTATTTGCATGCGTTGTATGTGTAAATCCACATTATGATATACTAAAGAAAATTTAAAAAAAATCAATGAGGAAGACAATTATAGCATTAAGTTTCATATTTTTACTCTTGGCCAAAAAAGCTCTAGCTGTTTGTCCTATCTGTTCTGTAGCAGTCGGAGCAGGTATAGCTGTAACTAGATTAATAGGCCTAGATGACTCAATAACAGGCCTATGGATAGGTGCATTAGTCATGTCTATGGCACTCTGGACAGTTAACTGGTTAAAAGGTAGAAAATGGGACTTTAAAGGTGTCGTAACAGTAAACGTAGTAGGTTATATAGTATTAGTTATTGTTCCTCTATACTATATGGATTTCTTTGGACATCCATTAAATAAACTTTTCGGAGTTGATAAGCTTCTTTTGGGTATGGTCATAGGGGCTATTGGTTTTACATGGACAGCTCTATGGTATGAAAAAATTAAGAAGAATAATAATGGGCACGCTTTATTCCCTTTTCAGAAAGTCGTTATGCCATTATCATTATTAACAATACTAAGCTTGTTATTCTTTTTTATAACAGCTTAATAATTTAAAAAATAATTAATTAAATTTTATGCAAGATCAGGACAGACTAAAAAAAATAGAAGAATTTATTTCAAAAGTAGATGATATGAAGAAAGCTGATAAGATGGACCTTTCATCTGATCAGGACTTATCTATCGCTCTAATGAACTTAATTAGTATTGAGGAGCATTTCTTTTTCACAGGAGCAAAAACTGGAAAGACTGAATACTATGACATGATTAATGATATTAGAAATATCAGAAAGGATCTTCTAAAGAGAATTATTAAAGAATATGAAGGAGAAGTCTGGTGTATTTCTAAGCATCTACTCGCCTCTTCAATGCGTCTAATGGAAGTAGGAACAAAGCAGTTATCTAAAGGTGAAAAAGCTGATGCTTATGAACTATTCGGAAAAGCCTATGACTTATATTCTCTATTCTGGGGTCTAAATATGAAGCTTCTAAATGTTGGTGATGTTAAAAAAATAGAAGACACTCAGTTAAATAAGAAGGACGAAGAAAAGACAGGTATTCTAGGAAAGCTTGGACATGTGGTCAGAAAAACTATAAACTGCTGTATCGAATAAACAACAAAAATCCCCTCATCTTTTCTTCCGACGATTATAAGTCTACAGAAAAGATGAGGGGATTTTTATTTTTTATTATTTTACGTCTAGCATTTCAACTTCGAAGATCAAAGTAGAATTTGCTGGGATTGAACCGATCGCTCTGTTTCCATAACCCATTTCTGCTGGAATAGTAAGCTTTCTCTTACCTCCCACCTTCATACCTGCAAAGCCTTCATCCCATCCCTGTATAACCTGGCCAACACCAAGAACAAATGTGAATGGAGTACCACGATCATATGAACTATCGAACTTCTGACCATTTGTAAGAGTACCTGAATAATTAACAGTAACTGTCTGACCAGCCTTAGCTTCTGCGCCGGTACCCACTCTTAAATCTTCTATCTTAAAATCTTTATTCATATTTATTTCTTTATTTCCACCTTTTAATTCTTTTAATTCATTAACTAATTTTTCTTGCTTCTCTTCTGGCTTAACATTAAGATCTTTTGATCTTCCTTCATTTTCAAGAGCAAAATAAACTATTAATCCTACTACAGCTAATAGTAGAATTGCACCAACTAAACCTTTTTTATAATCTGTCATAGTCAAAATTATATAACAAAATATTAATTTAAACCAAATAAAATTTTGGTGATATAATATTTTCAATGGAAACGTCATTCCTAAAAACAGCAGTAGTTATTATACCCACCCACAACGAGGCTGATTCCATAAACGAGCTTACGGATTGTATTGTAAATAAAATATTCCCTGATATTAAAAATTGGAATATGAAATTACTTATTGTAGATGGCTCATCTACCGATGGAACCTCTGAAATAACCCTTAAAAATACAGCTAAATATAATAATGTATTTTTAATTCAGGAAACAAAGAAAGAAGGAATCGGATCTGCTTATTTAAAAGGTTTTACTTATGCTGTTAATAATCTAAAAGCCGACGCAGTATTTGAATTCGATGGAGATTTTCAACATCCACCAGAAACCATTCCTGTAATGATTAATAAAATAGATGAAGGATATGACTATGTACTAGGCTCTAGAAAAATAGAAGGTGGAAGTGAATTTGATAGAGCGTTAAATAGAAAACTATTAACCACATTGGGTTCATTCATGGCTAGATTGATTCTATTCTTTCCCGGAAAATACTTTAAAAAAGTAACGGACCCTACCACAGGCCTAAAAGTTACTAGAGTTAAAGGCTTCTTAGATAAAATCGATCTAAATAAATCCCACCTATTCAGTACAGGTTTCGGATATAAACTCCAACTACTGAGCGAGATTCTTATGCTGGGTGCAAAATACACTGAAATACCATTAAAATTCCAGAAAAGAAAAGGCGGAAAATCTAAGTTCATTCCTTCTACAATAATAGAGACTCTAATGTCTTGCTTTAAGACTCGTATCTATCGAACTATAAAATAAAAATATATTGCTAATAAAATAGATATCGTCACTCTATATATTCCAAAAACTTTAAAATCCCATTTTCTAACAATAGCTAGAAGCAGTTTTATAGAAATCACCGCTACAACAAAAGAAACAAATGTTCCTATTAATATATAAGTTATATCTGGACCAGAAAATGCGAGTCCACTCTTATAAATATCATAAACCGTAGCACTCAATATGGTCGGAACTGCTAATAAGAAAGAAAACTCCACAATCTTTTCTTTATTAAGCCCCATAAATAAACCTCCGATAATGGTAGCACCAGACCTAGATACACCAGGGATAACAGCTAGACTTTGAATTAAACCAAGCAGAAAACTTTGTTTATATGTAATACTAGAAACATCAGTATTAGAATCTATCTCTTTACTCTTATAAAAATACAAAACTAAACCACCTAAAAATAATGCTAAAAGCATAATCCATGGAGAACCCATAAGATAGCCTTTGATTAATTTATAAAGAACAAAACCAATAATCGCAGTAGGAGTGAAAGCCACAAACAGCTTTTTTAATACTTCAAAATTTAAAAACTTTTTCCAATACAAAAGAATGACAGCTAGAATCGCCCCGCTCTGTATAGCTATAGAAAAAGTCTTTAAAAATTCAGTCTGTTCTATCTTAAACAGATCAGATACTAAAAGTATGTGAGCTGTGGAAGAGACAGGTAAAAACTCAGTTAAGCCTTCTACTATACCGAGTAATAAAGTGTCAAAAATATTCATATAGTACAAATATAATAACATCTAAAAACGAAAATCGCTTCTCCCCTAACCATGCTTGTGTAATAAATTCCTAGGAGTAGAATTGACACATATAAGCCAATATAATGAAAAATAAGGTATTGTGGATTGAGAGTGATAAGTTAATAATAAAGATTTTATCTCAAAAATTAATAGATTCTGGATTCGATTTAACTATCGCTAAAACTGGTGAGTCTGCCTTAGAAATTCTAGAAAAAAATAAACCAGACATAATTCTCCTAGATGTAATACTGCCTAAAATGACAGGTTTTGGTGTATTACAAAAAATAAACAGTAACCCTGAGTTAAGAGATATTCCAGTAATAGTATTCTCAAACAATAGTAATAGTGATGACATGGCTAGAGCTAAACAATTCGGAGTTAAAAAATTCCTATTAAAAGCCTCTTCTTTTCCAGATCAAATAGTTGAAGAGATAAATAAATTCTGTGAGAAATAAAATCTCCGCCATTTCAGGCGGAGATGATAAAAACTTCGGTGACTAAACAATAAAACCATTGGCTTTTAGTTGGTCCAGTATTTTTCTAGTCACATCAGACAACGGAACCCTTTCCGCCTGATCACGACTAAAGAATCTGGCCCTAGATATTTCAGCCGCCGGTGTTATATCACCACCATCAAAGGTGGCAAAATAAACTCTGACCAAAATCTGAACACCTGAATGAGGTGCGACACCGAAAAACTCTGAGTAAAAATCGCCGACTCCCATAATAAAATTCGGCAATTCTTCTGCAACCTCTCTCTTAAGACAATCAATCTCTGACTCGGTGCCATCTTTAGGTTTACCACCAGGAAGAATCCATGCTGGTATACCATTGCGGTCCTTAAGTAATAGAAGAATTCTCCTATCACTAATAACCGCAACACCAACTACTAACTGCTTTTTATCTTCAGACATAACTTTCCTTTCTCTTAAAGAACTTGTTTATTTGTTTTTCTTAATATTAAAGTAACACATTTTTAGTAAAAGTCAAAATAAAGAAAAACAAAAAATCCCATCTTTCGACGGGATTTTTTGTTACTAAATTTTATTTAGATATTACTTAACTAGAAATCCTACGATCAATAGAGCAACAATGTTTAGAATCTTGATCATTGGGTTAATAGCTGGACCTGCTGTGTCCTTATAAGGATCACCTACAGTATCACCAGTAACGGCTGCCTTATGAGCATCACCTCCCTTTCCTCCATAGTTACCAAGTTCGATATACTTCTTAGCATTATCCCATGCACCTCCACCTGAAGTCATTGAGATAGCTACGAATAGACCTGTAATAATGCTACCTACTAGAAGTCCTCCAAGAGCCTGAGCACCTAGAGCGAAACCTACTACGATAGGAGCTACTACTGGAATAAGAGCTGGTACGATCATTTCCTTAATAGCTGCTGATGTAACGATATCTACACAGCGAGCATAATCAGGCTTTGCTGAACCATCCATAATACCCTTAATCTCTCTGAACTGTCTTCTAACTTCTTCTACTACCTGACCTGCTGCCTTACCTACAGCTTCCATAGATAGAGCTGCGAAATAGTAAGGAAGAAGTCCTCCGATAAATAGACCTACTAGAACCTTTGGCTCACTTAGATCGAAAGTCATACCAGGAAGTTCCTGAGTATATGAAGCGAATAGTACAAGAGCAGCTAGACCAGCAGAACCAATAGCATAACCCTTTGTAACAGCCTTTGTGGTGTTACCAACAGCATCTAGTGGATCTGTAACATCTCTAACCCCCTTTGGAAGATGAGACATTTCAGCAATACCTCCTGCGTTATCTGTAATAGGACCGTATGCATCAATAGCCACAACAATACCAGCCATTGAAAGCATAGCGATAGCAGCGATAGAAACACCGTATAGACCAGCTAGATTGTATGTAGCTAGAATACCTAGAACGATAGTGATAAGAGGCCAAGCTGTAGCCTTCATAGAAACAGCCAAACCCTGAATGATGTTTGTACCGTGTCCTGAAACTGAAGCCTTAGCGATAGACTTAACTGGAGCGTATTCAGTAGATGTGTAGTACTCAGTAATAACTACTAGAGCACCTGTAACTATTAGACCTACGATAGCAGATAAGTATAGGTCAATAACAGAATACATTCCGTTATCAGCCATAATCCACTTAGTTACGAAGTAGAAAGCAACAGCAGATAGAAGAGCAGCAACGATAAGACCCTTATACATTGCACCCATAATATTCTTCTTCTTTCCAAGCTTAACGAACCAAGTACCGATAATAGAAGCAAATACTGCTACACCTCCTAGAACTAGAGGATATATTAGAGAACTAGCTTCACCTGCCTTACCAGCGAATACTACTGCTCCAAGCATCATAGTAGCGATAACAGTAACAGCATAAGTCTCGAATAGGTCAGCAGCCATACCTGCGTCGTCTCCCACGTTATCTCCTACGTTATCAGCGATAACACCAGGGTTACGAGGATCGTCTTCTGGAATACCAGCTTCAACCTTTCCTACAAGGTCAGTTCCTACGTCAGCAGCCTTAGTGAAGATACCTCCACCTAGTCTTGCGAATACTGAAATAAGAGAAGCACCGAAAGCTAGACCAATAAGAGAATTTGCATCTTTAGTAATAGCGTAAAATCCAGCTACACCAAGTAGAGCAAGTCCTACCACTAGAAGTCCTGTAACTGCACCTCCTCTAAAAGCTAGAGAAAGAGCTTCAGCTAGACCAGACTTAGCAGCTTCAGCAGTTCTAACGTTTGCACGTACTGATACGTTCATACCGATATATCCAGCAAGCGCTGAGAATACTGAACCAACTACGAATCCTAGTGCAATCTTAATACCAAGACCCCACCATAGAACAGCGAATAATATTACGGCAATAACAGCAATAGTCTTATATTGTCTGTTCAAATATGCCTTAGCACCAGCCTGAATAGCAGAAGCAATTTCTTTCATCTTCTCATTTCCAGCTGGCTTATTTATGATCGCCTTAGCTAGACCTAGACCATAAACAATGGCCACAACTCCAGCTATAATGGCAAAAACTATATAACCACTCATTTTCTTGTATTTCTGTCTTACGACAAATTACTTAATAATGTCGAAATTCTAACACGTTTTTGGGAAAATTCAATTTTTCAGCGACTTATGAGATATTGACTTTAATCATATAAATCGTAATATTTTTACAGCGTCCTTTCAACAAACTAAAAATACTATGAAAAACCCTGTAAACACACTTCTGTATTCATTACTTATATTCATGATTTTGGGATACTGTATGGATTATGTAATGAGAAAAAACGGGAAAAAGTTATACGGCATGGCCAGATTCTTCAGTGCGACCATCTATATCATAAGGTGGTTAATTAGAGGAATACTCCAATTGGTTTCGGACTTTTGCATCTGGACCAGGAAGAAAATTTAATGCGGTTAGTGGCGCCGTCGATGTGGTTTTCAAAAATTTTTTAATGCACGGGAATACTTTCCTGTGCATTTTTATTTTTAATAAAAGATGCTAATATTTATGTATGAAAATGGTCGGAGTAATAGTTTTAATAATCATCGGACTAGTTCTAATAGTTAATAGATTTGGTGACCAACTTGAGAACCTATTTCCACGTTGGTAATTCTAAATAATTTCATAGGCTAAATAAGCCTTATTTATAGAGCCATAAGTAGACACTTATGGTGTTTTATTTAAATTTTACATCTTGACTGATAGTCTTAAACCATGATATAATTATAGACGTATGAACCTTAAAGCAGAAAAACCTGCGGGCGCAGTTCACACACACGCAACCGCAGAAGTTCAGGAAATTCGAATGATACTGCCTGGTTATGGGTTTAAACCCTATCAAGGCATAAGAATGGTTAAGACTACGGTCTATACCGTTCACCGTTCGAACCCTACTGAAGATGCAAAATAGTGTTCGGAGCAGAGGGGTCGCTGAATTAAACAGCGACCCCTTCTTCTTTTTATTTCTCATTTTAAAATCTATTTCGATAAAATTAAAAAAGAAAAACACCCTCCTTCGGGTGTTTTATTTTGTGGACCAAAGCGGGATCGAACCGCTGACCTTCCGCTTGCAAAGCGGGCGCTCTACCAACTGAGCTATTGGCCCATGCGAAACATTCTAGCCTTTTTTACGATTTATGGCAAGAGTGATTAAGTGATCTATAAAATGTTCTAATTTTCCACCCACAGCATGAAGAGCTTTTGGTAATAAAGATGCCTCTGTTAAGCCTGGTAATGTATTAGTTTCCAGAATAAATATTCCCCTCTTAGGATGAATTATAAAATCTGAACGAGAATAATGATTAAGACCTAAAGCTTCATGAGCGAGCTTAGAAAGCCTCATTATTTCTTCCTTAATATCATGACTAAAATTAGCAGGACAGATCTCTTCTGATTTACCTTCATATTTAGCTTCATAATCAAAAAAATCTTTACCAATAGGTCTAATCTCTACCGGAGGAAGAGCATAAAGCTTTTGGTCTCTGAAATTCTCTATAACACCACAGGTAGCTTCTATGCCTTTAATATATTCCTCAATCATTAAATCATCAGAAACTTCAAAAGCCTTTTTAAGAGCTACTTCTATACCCTCAAAATCATTAACAATAAAGACTCCGACAGATGAACCAGCAGAAACCGGTTTAATAACGAAAGGAAGATGTACTGTTTTAAATATCTGCATTGCTAGATTATGCAGATTATCTTTTTTAATATCTTTATCATCAGCTTTAATTAGCTTGTGATAAGGACTTTGAATCCCCCTCTTCTTATAAGCATCTTTAGATAGAGCTTTATTCATTCCAATAGCAGAAGAGAAAGAATCTGAACCTGTGAATGGAATATTATGATGTTCTAAAATTTTCTGAATTTGGCCGTCTTCTCCATACTCACCATGAAGTGCAATAAAAGCTACATCGATTCTTTTTAAAGCATTTTCTGGCTTAACGACTAAACCATCAATATGCCATACACCCTGTTTATCTATAAAAATATCAACACCTTCAAATTTATCTGAGTTTAGATTATTTAAAACGGTAGCACCACTCTTAAGTGACACTTCGTACTCATGACTTGGACCACCTCTCAATACTCCAACTCTTATTTTCATAAATATATTTTATCATATAAAAATAAAAAGCCATCGCGAAATTACAACTAGTCAATGATAGCCCGTTTAACTTTTCTTTGAAGTCTCTGATTTCTGATAGAAAAACGATGCGCTTCTGAGTTAGCTAGGACAACAGATTTTTCCAGAGTCTTATCTTTTATTATCTCTAAAGTAGAACCTCCTCCCTCAATAGCCTTAGGGCGATGATATTCATTCTTAATAACACTCACCACTGGAATATTTAGGCTGTATTCTTTTAATGCTTTTTCAGCAGAATTTCTCTCAATAATATTTCCGTCTACCACTATTAAATCAGGCATTCTCCACTCTGAATGTTTTAATCTTCTTTTTATAATTTCGTAAGTGTTCGCGGAATCATTATTCCCGTTTACACCTCCGTCTTTATTAAGGCCTTTTATTTTAAAAATTCTGTATTCCCTCTTATTTGGTTCACCATCTTCTACCACTGTCATAACCCCTACCGGATTTGAGCCGGATAGATGGGATACGTCATATGCTTCGATTCTGAAACCAGATGTTCTGCTGTCGATATCATCTTTAATTAAAGCGATATCATTAATGTGTTCAAGAGAAAATAGTTTTCTTTTATAAATCTCCGCTGTTTCAAAATCTTCTTTCTTTGCGAGCGAATTCATTTTCTCAGTTATTTTTTCTCTAAGAGATTCTGTTTCTCCACTAAAAATCATTTTTAAATAATCAATATTTTCTGCATATTTACTAGCGCTAATTTCTCCAATACAGATACCAGGACAGAGACCTATCTGATAACTAAAACAAGGTTTACCCTGATCTGGTTCACATTTATCTCTAAAAGGAATTATTTTTCTAACCACCTTTAATGCGGATTTTAAAAGAGTGCTGTTAGTGTATGGGCCGAAAGAATATTTAATCTTTAGAGTATTTAACATTTCAAGATTTCTGGCGCGTTCAATTAGTACACGTGGAAATTTCTCATCTGTTATGACTATATAGTTAAAACTCTTATTATCTTTTTCTTTAGTATTGTAATTGGGCTGATACTGTTTAATAAGATTAGCTTCGAGAATTATTGCCTCTAGAACGCTTTTTGTTTCTTTAAATTCAATATTATCAGCTGAGGTAACCATATCTATTAGAAGTGGTCCTCTGGTCTTAATTAGATCATTGGAAAAATAACTTCTAGTTCTATCTCGAAGCGAAGTAGCACGACCAATATAAAGAATATCAGAGCCTTTTTTAAAAAAGTATACTCCGGGAGTTTCTGGAAGATTTAGTTTTTCGAAATCCTTTATTTCCATTTTATTATTCTTTATCTAGATTTTATCAAAACTCACCGAAACTTTAGGAAACTAAACGTATTTCTTTAGATATTTTGCTGTATGAGATTTTGTAGATTTTGCCACCTCTTCTGGAGTTCCTTTTGCAACCACTTCACCACCTCCCACACCGCCCTCTGGACCAATATCTATAATATAGTCTGAAGATTTAATTAGGTCCATATTATGTTCAATAACCATAACAGTACTTCCCTTATCTACTAGTTTCTGAAGAATTTCAATAAGTTTTCTAACATCCTCGTAATGAAGACCGATAGTAGGTTCATCCAATAAATAAACAGTTTTCTGTAAGTGAGCTCTATATAGCTCTGAAGATATTTTAACTCTCTGTGCCTCTCCTCCTGAGAGAGTTGTAGCTGACTGACCTAATTGTAAATATCCTAGACCTACTTCATTCAATGTTTTTAATCTGTCATAAACAGCAGGAATATCCACGAAGAATTCTAATGCTTCTTCGACTGTCATACCTAGAACTTCAAATACATTCTTATGTTTATATTTAACTTCTAAAGTCTCTTTAGTAAATCTCTTTCCCTCACATACATCACATGGTACATAAACTGTGGGTAGGAAGTGCATTTCTACTGCAATTTCTCCATTTCCCTGACAAGCTTCACATCTTCCACCCTTAACGTTAAATGAAAATCTATTAGCCTTCCAACCACGAACACGAGCTTCTGAAGTAGCTGCAAATAAATCACGAATATGAGTCCATGCTCCAGTATATGTAACAGGATTTGAACGAGGTGTTCTACCGATGGCAGACTGGTCTATTAGAATTACTCTACCGACATTTTCAGCACCTTCGAATTTCTTACAATTAAATACTTCATCTGTTCTGTGACGTCTCTCTAGTCTAGACTGTAAATTCTTATGAACGATTTCATACATAAAAGACGACTTACCTGAACCAGATACTCCAGTTACAGAAATAAATCGACCTAAAGGAATATCAATATTTATATCTTTTATGTTAAAGACTTTACCGTTCTTTATAGAAAGCTTACCTAAATCTTTATTTCTTCTAAATTTAGGAACTTCTATTTTCTTATCGCCTCTTAGATAGTCTAGAGTTAATGAACCAGATTCATTATTTTTAGCAGTTAAAAGTTTTTCTAGATTATCAGCCACCACCACCTTACCTCCATGAACTCCTGCACCTGGTCCAATATCAATTAAATAATCTGAAGCGAAAATAGTATCCTCATCATGCTCAACTACTATAATAGTATTTCCAATATCACGTAAGTTAAGAAGAGTTTTAATCAATCTGTCATTATCTCTCTGATGAAGACCGATAGTAGGTTCATCTAGAACATATAGAGCACCTACTAGGCCAGATCCAAGCTGTGATGCTAGTCTAATTCTCTGTGCTTCACCACCAGAAAGTGTATAAGCTCTACGATTAAGTGCTAAGTATTCAATACCAACATTAAGCATGAACTTTAATCTGTTTTCAATCTCGCGAATAACTACTTTTGAAATACTCTTTTCAGTTTCAGTTAGATTTAATTCTTCAAAATATTTATAACAATCAGCAATAGAAAAAGCTGTAACATTCACTATATTTTTTCCACCAATTAAAACATGTAATGCTTCTTCACGAAGTCTGGCACCCTTACAAGCTTCACATGGATCATCTGTAAAGAAAGTCTTTGTTCCTAAACCATTACAAACCTGACAAGCTCCGTATGGTGAATTGAAAGAGAAAAGACGTGGTTCTATTTCAGGATATGAATATCCATCTTTCGGACAAGCGAATTTAGATGACATCATAAATTCAGAATCAATAGCAATATCGTATGCATCAATAGATACGTCTTTAACTGCCTTAGCTAAATCAGGACGTCCTGTAGCTGAATCATTTTTATCTGAAGTTTTACCAGATGAAAATACGATCTGTACTAAGCCATCAGCCTCTGTTAGTGAGCGTTCGAGCGACTCCCCTAATCTTTCCTCTGAATTTTTCTGATCTTTCTTAAATTCAAAAAGTGAAATTCTATCTACTAAAACACTGATCTCGTGCTTCTTATTTTTAGAAAGCTCAATCTTATCGCGAAGCTTCTTTCTCTCACCGTCTACAAGTACTTCTCTAAAACCTTTGCCGAGTAAATCATAAAGGAGCTGATAGTATTCTCCCTTTCTTCCACGAACTATAGGAGCGAATATTTCAATAAAATCGCTTCTCTTTGCTCCAAGTTTTTTAGAATCATTAACTTTATCAATAACAAAAGACTTAATCTCTTCTAGAGAAAGTTTTTCAATTGGAGTTCCACAAAGTAAACAGTGCGGTTTTCCAATACGAGCGAAGAATACTCTTAGATAATCATAAATTTCTGTAATAGTAGCTACTGTAGAACGAGGATTATTCGATCTAGACTTCTGATCAATAGAGATAGCTGGAGAAAGACCGACAATTTCATCGACATCAGGTTTCTGCATCTGTCTTAAGAATTGACGAGCATAAGAAGAAAGAGACTCCACATATCTACGCTGTCCTTCTGCGAAAATAGTATCGAAAGCAAGAGATGATTTACCAGAACCAGAAAGACCGGTAATAGCCACCATCTTATTTCTAGGCATTTCTACCGTAATGTTTTTAAGGTTATGAGTTCTAGCACCTTTAACAATAATCATGTCTTCCCCATGATTATGGTGATTTAAATGCGAAATATCGCCATGTTTTTCATGACTAGAATGATTTTCTGCATTGTTTTTTGATGCTTTTTTCTCTTTCATATTGACTCGAGATTATAACACAGATTTTAGGTTTATAGAAGTATATAGAGATAGTTTAATGAATATATAAAGTTAAAGCCCGTGAGCGCATCAAGATGCACTCACGGGCCGGGGCTTGTCGACGGGGCAGGTCGACTCGGGCATGGGACTCTTAGTGGGGGGCTAAGATATAACGCCGGTGAGAAGGGACAGTATGCGTATGAAACGCCAGAAATAGAATTCCTGGCAAATCCGCTTGTTTTTTGTATTGAGCGGAAACACTGTATTCCTTCCCACCAGCAAAGAACTAAATTGATGTACGTATTATACATACGCTTAAAAAAAAGTCAACTATTTAAGCAAATTTAAAAAAATTGAAAGGCCCGGCGACAAACGGTGTCGCCGGGCCAATTATTGGGCTCCGCCCCCGATATCTGAGCGGAATGCTCTGCAAACCTATGAGCATTTGTGGTTTAAAAGATCCACAGAACTTGACCCAAAATACACACCGACGAGGCCCCTAGCGGACATAAGTCTATATATGATATGTAACGGAAGGATTCACCGCCACAATATCGCACATAAGACACCCATAATTAAATACAGACATCTACGCACATGGGATACCTCGTCGGAAATAACAAAGACCAAAAATTACTCTTATACTATAAGTAATAATATCACTTTTGTCAACACGAATAGGTCCCACCTAATAAAAAATTGAAAAATAAGATATTAAGACTTCCCTACTTTTTCTTCCTCTTTAATATCTTAATCTCGTCACGAAGAATTGCAGCAGTCTCAAAATCCAGCTCTTTTACAGCCTCAGTCATCTGTTTTTCTTTTGATTTAATAAGAGAAGCTAAAGAAACTTTCTTATCAGCTTTATCTATTTTAGCTAGAG
>CAYVEL010000003.1:56157-61836 GCA_964450345.1 uncultured Candidatus Saccharibacteria bacterium
TTAATAAGAGAAGCTAAAGAAACTTTCTTATCAGCTTTATCTATTTTAGCTAGAGTCTCAGCAGTTCTCTCGTGTTCAGACTCCATCTCGTCTGTAATAGCGCTAATTTTCTTAATGATAGTCTTTGGTGTAATTCCGTGCTCAGTATTATATGCTTTCTGTATTTCGCGACGACGATTAGTCTCATCTACTGCACGTTTAATAGAACCAGTAATTCTGTCCGCATACAAAATAACTCTACCGTCCACGTTTCTAGCAGCACGACCAATAATCTGAATCAATGAAGTTTCAGAACGCAAAAATCCTTCTTTATCAGCATCAAGTACTCCAATAAGAGCTACCTCTGGTAGATCTAGTCCTTCTCTAAGCAAATTCACTCCTACGATTAAATCGAAACCACCCCTCTTACTTCCCTTTCTAAATTCTCCTAGAATTCTAATTCTATCTAGAGTATCGATTTCACTATGTAAATATTCAGCTTTAATATCTCTGTCTTTTAGATATTCACTAAGATCTTCTGCCATTTTCTTAGTTAAAGTAGTAGCAATAACTCTATATCCTAGAGCAATAGCCTTCTCCGCTTCGTTTATAAAATCCTCTATTTGTCCCGGATATTTATTTTGTTTATTTTCTACAACAGGCTTAATCTCTATAATGGGATCAATAAGACCAGTCGGACGGATAACCTGCTCTACTACATTCTTACTATTTTCACGTTCATAAACACCTGGAGTAGCAGATGTGTAAATAATCTGACCAACACGCTTTCCGAATTCATCAAACTTTAACGGTCTATTATCTTTAGCAGAAGGAAGTCTAAAGCCATGTTCTACTAGAGTTCTTTTTCTAGACTCATCACCTGCATACATTGCATTTAATTGAGGAATCGTGACGTGTGACTCATCTATAACAGTTAGAAAATCTGGTGTTCCATCTGGCTTATGTGGAAAATACTCTAGAAGAGTATCGGGCGCCTCACCTGCCTTCTTACCACTAAAATGTCTACTGTAATTCTCAATACCATTACAATAACCAACTTCTTTAATAAGAGCTAAATCATATCTAACTCTTCTTCTGAGTCTTTCTGCTTCAAGAATTTTTCCTTGAGAATCTAATTCTTTTAATCTTTCTTCTAACTCTACTTGTATTGTTTTAAAGGCACGTGCATTAGACTCTTTATCTGATACGAAATGCTTTGCTGGAAAAAGCAGAAATTCTGTAGGTGAATCTGTAATTCTTCCTGTAATAGGATTAATTTTTTCAATAGATTTAATCACAGAGTCATCATGCTCCACTCTATAAATACATTCTTCATTAGTAGGCATTATTTCAATAGAAGAACCAAGTGCGCGGAAAAGACCTGTTTCAAGATCAGCATTTGTTCTGTCAAAATATCTAGAAACCAAGCCCTCAATGAATTCTCTTCTGTCGAACTTATCACCTACTCTAACCAATAAATTAGTCTTTAAATATTCAGCTGGACTTCCTAAACCGTAAATACAGGAAACTGATGCGACAATAATCACGTCTTTCCTAGTAAGAAGCGCCTGTGTAGAAGCGTGTCTAAGTCTATCAATCTCATCATTAATCATCGCCTCCTTCTCTATATATGTATCAGTTACAGGCATATAAGCTTCTGGCTGATAGAAATCGTAGTAAGAAACGAAATAGTGAACAGCATTATTCGGAAAAAATTCTTTATACTCTTCTGCAAGCTGTGCAGCGAGGGTTTTATTATGAGCAATAACTAGAGTGGGTTTACCATGATTTGCTATGACATTAGCCATAGTAAAAGTCTTTCCAGAGCCAGTAACTCCGAACAATGTCTGTTTATCTAAACCCTTATTTAACCCTTCACATAAGCCTTTTATAGCTTTAGGCTGATCTCCAGCAGGACTCATCTTCTCTGAAATATTAAAGGTTTGGTCTAGTTTTGAATTTAATGGTTTCTTATCCATTGCTATCACTATACCTAAATTAAACATTTTTGGAAAATGAAAACCGCCCCAGTTAAGGAGCGGTTCTATCAAAATCAAAAAAATTATCCGAGAAAATTAAGGCAAATAACACCCACCCCGACCACAGAAATCACCGTGACCACAAGGTCTGTGCGGCCTGATTAAACGAGGAGAACCATCTTTCTGCTGAATTTTTTCGCGAAGCAAATGCGGATTATGGCGAAAAAATTCAATATTTTTCATCTTGATTTCCGCCGCACGTTTTTGGTATTCTGCCAGAGTTACCCAGCCAGTATTAAATGGATTTTTCTCCCAAAAACGGAGCTCAATCCAAACACCAGATACTTCCTCACGAGCCCAGCCGACAGACCCATGTTTCGTAATACCATTAAATAAACCACTATCTGATCCTTGTTTAGAACGATAAATTGGGTTAGTAACACCAAAAACCGTTTCTTCCATAGTAGATGCTTTAGCACTCATAATTTTTGATTTGTTTAAAGGACTGTCTAACTTTCATCACACCATATGACGAAACAAGCTCTGGATCATTCCAGAGCTTGTATTTAGGATTTATCTTTTAGATGGATACATCGCAAACACCAACTCTGGAATAAGTTGTATATAGCACTCTCTTAGTAAACAGCTTTGCGATGATTAAATTCATGTATTAGTAATTATAATTAAATTTATTTTTTTCGCAATACCAACCTCTTAATAGCTCCAAGTATATCTTTTGAGCCTAAACCGTAAAAATCCTTTAATTCTTTATCAGTACCCGACTGACCAAACTCGTCCTGTACAGCAATAAATTCCATCATTACAGGAAAATGCTTAGCTAAAAATTCAGAAACAGCACCACCTAACCCACCATTCATCTGCGCTTCTTCTACAGTAATAATAGCCTTAGTCTCATGTGCTATCTCTATTAGTGTTTTCTCGTCTAATGGTTTAATGGTTGGTACATTAACTACTTTAATGGCTATTCCTAAATTTTCTGCTTCTT
This sequence comes from uncultured Candidatus Saccharibacteria bacterium, assembly GCA_964450345.1. Taxonomy (GTDB): domain Bacteria; phylum Patescibacteriota; class Minisyncoccia; order Phycocordibacterales; family PALSA-1337; genus JAPLZH01. The sequence goes on from CAYVEL010000003.1 coordinate 59,122, forward strand.
TTGCAGCAATTAAAGCATTATATAAAACAGGTCCGGTAGCTAAAATCGCAATATCAGCATATGGCTTAGGCGTCATATATATTGGATACATCTTCCCTATTTCTAAAGGAGAATTTTCGGTGGTGATGACAGGACTTTTCTCACGAGGAAGTCTGATATAAATAGGTCCGTCTGTTTTCATAGCTAAGATAGCAGCACGTTTCGCTTCATGATAATCACAAGGAGAAATTACTTTCATATTCGGCATAACTCGCATTAAAGCGATATCTTCGAGCATCTGATGTGAACCACCGTCTGGCCCAACATTTAACCCTGCGTGAGTACCGACTATTTTTACATTCTGATTATTATAAGCAATAGTAGTACGAATCTGCTCCCAATTTCTTCCTGGATTAAAAATAGCATATGATCCTACAAAAGGAATTTTACCCTGAGAAGCCATTCCAGAAGCTACGGTCACTAGATTCTGTTCAGCAATACCTACATCTATAGACTTATTAGGGAATTTCTTAAAAAAATCTTCGAAACCGACAGACTCTTTTAGATCAGCCGTTAAAGCTACTACTTCAGGATTAAGTTGTCCTGCAATAACCATTCCCTCTCCGAAACCTTTACGCAGATTAAGTTCTTCGACTTTTTGATCGAAGACTTTCAGATTTAATTTTAAATTTCGGTTTAACATTATTTTATTATTTTACTGAAGTTCTTTTAATGCTTTTTCTGCTTCTGTTTTATTTGGAGCTTTACCATGCCATTCATATTTATTCTCAAATTCTTTTACTCCTTTTCCAGGGACAGTTTTAGCGAGAATCACTGAAGGTCTGTCTTTCATTTTCTTAACACTCTCCACCGCCATTAGGAAAGCTCTAATATCATTACCATCTATAAGAACCACATTAAAACCAAAAGCTTTAAACTTATCTGCTAAAGGCTCAAGTGGCATAACATCTTCGGTAAAACCATCTATTTGAATATTATTTCTATCAATAATAGTGATAATATTGTTTAGATTATATTTTCTAATCAACATTAATGCCTCCCAATTCTGTCCCTCATCAAGCTCACCATCTCCAGTTAAACAATATATATACCTTCCAGCATTTTCTGCTTTATTAATATTCATGGCAAGTGCCATACCAGCAGATTGAGAAAGTCCTTCACCGAGAGGTCCGGAACTAGTTTCTAAAGAATTTAAAAATTCTCTATGTGGATGGCCTTGAAGTTTTGAACCAAATTTTCTAAGAGTTTTTAAATCAGATACAGGGAAATATCCTGCGTGAGCCATTGAAGCATATAAAACAGGACAAATATGACCATTTGAAAGCACGATAATATCCCTCTTATTCCATTTAGGATCTTTAGGGTCATGTCTAAGAACTTTAAAATATAAAGAAGCAAAAATATCCGACATACCCAAAGCTCCTGCGGTATGCCCAGAACCAGCCTCAGATAACATCTCTATTATTGAACGTCTGATTAAGACTGCTTTTTCTTTTATATTTTTAATGTCCGCTTCGTTAAACATTTTTATTAATTCATTAAATCACCTAAAACTGCTTCGAGGTCCACTAAAGCCTGATTTGGACTATCACTTTTCCAGACGAATGAACCTACCACTAAACGAGTAGCACCTGCTAAAGCTAAATCTTTCGCATTAGTATCTGATACACCTCCGTCTACACTAATATCCTTATCCGTAATAGAACGAATTTCTTTAACTTTCGCTACAGCTTTTTCATCAAAGCCTTGACCCTGAAAACCAATATTATCAATACCCATCACCTGAACGAAATCAAAATTATCCACCAGAGATTTAATTCTCTCTATTTCAGTATCAATCTTAACCGCTAAACCGATCTCAACATGATCCTGCCATTCATTAACTAATTTAATAAGTTCTTCAGGAGTGTCTGAGTCTATGTGAAAAATAACCCTATTAGCACCGGCGGTAATCCAATGATTAATAAGTCTTGCGGGTTCCTTAACCATTAAATCAAATTCAAAATCAATATTTTCCCAATAAGGCATTCCAGACTCTTCACTAAGAATTGCCTTAAAATTATCATCATCTTTTCTGTATGGCCAAGTAGAATCTTCTGTGAAAGATCCATCCATAATATCTATCTGTACAGAACGAGTAAGACCATTAAGTTCTCCGAGTCTTTCGCTTAGTTCTGCAAAGTCTTTTGGTAAAATTGCTGGAATTATTTCTATCATTTTATATTTTATTATTTTATCAATTAGAAAAATGTCTTATTAATTATGATGCGGATGAAAACTAAAAGGTAATGTATCTATCTTTTTATTTCTTCTAATATGTCTCTCATCTTCTGAAAAAGGAGTTAGAAGCCACTTCTCTACTGCTTTAAGAGCTTCTTTCTTAGATATGAATCTAGCACCGAGTGATAGCACATTAGAATTATTATGCTCTCTACCTAGCTCAACTATTTTAATAGAACCACCATAATAAACAGTAGCACGAACGCCTTTATATCTATTAGAAACAATTGCCTCGCCCTGACCCGAACCACCAATCACTATACCTATTACATGTTTAGGGTCTTTAGAGACTTCTTGAGAAGCTTTACTCACATAATCAGTATAATCGTCACCCTCTTCAAGCTTATGAGCGCCGAAATCAACGACTTTTATTTTGCCGTGATATTTCTCTTTTAAAAATTCTTTTATTTGGGTTTTTAATTCGAAACCCGCATG
>CAYVEL010000004.1:0-7671 GCA_964450345.1 uncultured Candidatus Saccharibacteria bacterium
GGTTAGAATGGTTCGACATGGAATTCGCAGTAATACAAACAGGCGGAAAGCAATACAAGGTATCAGTAGGAGACTTAGTCACTATTGAGAAACTTTCTGACGAAACAAAGAAAGGAGATAAGGTCTCTTTCGATAAGGTTTTAATGGTAGATAATGGTAAAGACACTACTATTGGTACACCTTATATTAAGGGAGCAAAGGTAGAAGCTACTGTAGATTCAGTAGGTAGAGCTCAGAAGATTCTAGTTGTGAAATATAAACAGAAGAGTAAGTACTATAAGAGAAACGGCCACAGACAGCCATTCACAAAAGTAAGAATCGATTCATTAAAATAATTTTTAAATAAAGATCCCGCCTCTCGGCGGGGTTTTTATTTTTATAACTAATGAATTAAATATTATTAAATAAAAAAGGCAAAAAGTTAGGCCGGACGATGCAAAGCATCGTCCGGCCTAGTTTGAAAACTACCTTAACTTGTCTTAGCGGTTTTTTCCCGCTCCCAGAAAGGCACTGCCTTGTGGGGAGTAACTACTCCGCTAGTCTTTGGGACATATGGAGTAGGTGCTGGCTTCTGATGGCCTTGGTTTTTTCCTTGGTCATGTTTTTTGCCATCCCCACCATGATTAGGGGGTGCCACGACTGGCGTCGTTCCGGTTTTAATCGGATTATCAGGCAATTTTGGCAGAGCCGGAGTTGTGATCGTTTTCGCAGGTTCCGGTTTGGTATTTCCACTTTTTACTTGTTCTGGCTGAACTTGCGCAACAGCTTTCGCTGGTTGAGCAGTCTGTTCGCCACCGTCACGTTCGTGTTTTAGTTTTGCACGGTTTGGCTTTTTCTCGCATTGATGCTCATAAGTAAATCGAGTAGCAAGATAGAGCATATCTTCTGAGGTGACACCCCAGCAAGGACGATCGCATTCGTTACTTACTGTCTTGAAGCGGCGGGTCAAACAACGCTTGTCACCGAGATACAAAGATATCTTTCTGTTTTTGGCGTCATTCTCTAATGGACTACCGCAGACGATCTGGATTTGTCCAAGCCACCGCAGCTCTCCATCAACTAACTCAAGTCTCTCGTAGTATGCACCGCGTTTGAAGTGGCGCATTGTATGTGAGAGGGTTTCCTCTATTTTCTTAGTCCTCCGGATCTCAGCTACGAGTTCCGGTGATGTTTGAAACCACCATACTGGCGTGAATTCTCTTCCACAACCAGAGCAGATTTTAGCAGTTTCGCCGTCTATACCTACAAACATCCTCACTTCTTCTATTGTGAGTTGACGTCCGAGTGCTTGAGCGATAGCTGAGAGTCCAAGATGCCGATCCGATCCCTCACCAATGATTGGGAAGATGGGGACGTATGTGCTTGCCGAGTATTTAGTTCCAAGCGACCGCACGTCCATAACCCAATCATACGCTTCTGGAGTTAGGGGTTTTTCCGATAAGTCAACTTTTTCAGTCGAGGGATTTGCTTTTGGTGTCGGAACCACTGGCGACTTTTTTTGAGCCACTGTTCCCGGTGTTGCCACAGGCGCAGTCGGAGGTTTAACCTCTTCATTTTTCTTAACCGCTCCATCGGGAGCGATTTCGATTGCGTCGAAGGCACCTCCTCCGATACCTTGGCGTTTAGCCAGGTCTTCTTCACCGATGACGTTAACTGGGGGCGGGGTAGCAGTATTAGCTTTCATTGTGTGTGTTTTTCTATCAATACCATAACTTTCACCTAGGAATACGTGAGCAGAAGTGCCCAACATTTTTCTGGGATCTTAAAAGGTAGTTTTGTTTACAAGTTTCTAGCCGTATATAATTATAGCACATAAACAGTATGTGTCAATAGTAAAACAAGCCTTAAAATAAGGCTAAAATCTATTTTTTAGAGCGTAAGTGAGAGTTTCTTTATCAGAATATTCTATCTCTGTACCACTAGATAGTCCGCGTCCGAGTAGAGATACTTTAATTTTCTTTTCTTCTACGATATCTTTCAATTCATTTCTTATGATTTCTATAGTATGTTCACCTTCAGGATTTAGTGAGAAAGATAATATGATTTCTTTAATTTCTTTAGAATTTTCAGTAATTTTATTTATTAAATCTTTAACACGATTCTTATATGATTCATCCTTATCGAGGATAGGAATATTTCCACCGAAGACATAATATTTTCCCTGGAATGAACGACTTTTCTCGATAGCTTCTAAATCGCTATCTTTAGCGGTGACCAGCAGAATACTATTGTCTCTATTTGAATCTAGACAGATAGGGCAGAGTATTTTACCGGTAGGTGTAATCTTATTATGGTTCTCGAAAAATCTTCCACAAAAATGACATGAATAAACAGAGTCACGAACTTCCTTAATGGAGTTAATAAAAGCATCTATCTCATTCTGTCTTCTGGATAGAATATGATATACGAAACGTTTAGCCTGACGTGGACCAATACCAGGAAAATTTCTAAAGTATGAAGTTAATCTTTCTATATTATCCATTGTCTATAATGCTCTGTTTATAATCCTCCGAAATCACCACCTCCATGCTGACTCTTATCCAAATCCATGAAAGATGTGTGTTTATCATCGAAGTATAGTTCAGCTACACCTGTAGGACCATTTCTGTGCTTCTCGATCATAATCTTTGCAATGTTTGGTCTGGTAGAGTCTTTATTATATTTATCTTCACGGTGAATGAACATAACCACATCGGCATCCTGCTCGATAGAACCTGAGTCACGAAGGTCGGATAGGCGGGGTTCACCTCCACGCTGTTCCACCGCACGAGATAGCTGTGATAGAGCGATAACTGGAACTTTTAATTCACGAGCTAGATTTTTTAGGGAACGAGAAATTTCAGTAACCTGCTGAACTACGTTATCAGAATTTCTACTCTGTACTGGAACCATAAGCTGTAAGTAGTCCACGATAATAAGACCAAGACCTTTTTCTGCTTTTAGTCTGCGGGCGATAGAACGCATCTTAAGAATATTGTTTCCAGGCTGATCATCGATATAAATAGGAGCATCGGCTAGTCTACTCATAGCGCTTCTAATAGGATGAATATCGTGTTCTAGATTCATATTACCTGTACGCATTCTCCAAGAGTCGACTTTAGATTCTGCTGAAAGCATTCTGTCTACTAATTGCTGCGCACTCATTTCTAGTGAGAATATTCCCACAGGAATTTTATGTTCAATAGCTGATCTTCTAGCAATATCAAGGGCTAAGGAAGTCTTACCCATAGAAGGACGAGCCGCTAGAATGATTAGGTCTGATTCTTGGAATCCTGAAAGTTTAGAGTCTAAGTCCTTAAAACCAGAAGGAACTCCACGAAGCTTACCTTTTTCTGTGCTAAGTTTCTCTATTCTAGTCCAAGCATCTTCAAGCGTGTCTTTAAGTTCAATAAATTTATTTGTTCCACTGAAGTTCGTTAGCTCGTGAATACGCTTCTGAGCCGTATCAAGTACTACTTCAATATCTGATTCTTCATTCCAGCCCATTTCACTAATATCGTCAGCTGTAGAAATAAGGTTTCGTAATATGTGCTTTTTCTGGATTATCTCGGCGTAATATTTAGCGTTCGCGGACGAAGGCACTGTGTTAACTATCTCGGTTAGGTAAGTCATCCCACCGATTTTCTCGAGAGAGTTAGATTCTTTTAGTTTAGATGAAAGAGAAAGTAGATCTACTGGAGCCTGTTTAGAAAATAGATCCATTATGCCAATAAAAATATTTCTATGTATGTCACTGTAGAAAGTATCTTTGCTAACGATGTCTAATATTTCGTAGAGAACATCATGGCGTAGGAGTATAGAACCAAGCAGAGCTTTTTCAGCATCTAATGCCTGAGGAGGTATTCTCATTTCATTGTATTTTTTCGCCATGTTCTGATTTTATCACGGGATGCTCCTAGCGAAAGCTTGGAACTGTGTCTTTTATGTGGTTAACCTGTGGATGATTATTTTTTGACAATTTGGAAACTACCATCCTTTTTATCTAATATTTCAAAACCAGCCTCACTTATGATATTTCTAATGTCATCTGACTTCTTCCAGTCTTTATTATCTCTGGCAATTTTTCTTTCTTCTGCTAATTTAGCTATTTTTTCAGGAATTTCAGATTCTTCAGTTCTTATTAGAGAAAGAGATAGAACTTTATCGAATTCTATAGCAGTAGTTTTAATGTCTTCAGGTAAATTTCCAGAGCTAACTAGTTTGTGTAGTACAGCTAAGGCTACAGGAATATTGAAGTCGTCTTCTAAAGCTAATTTGAATTCATTGATTGCACTTTCTATTAATCTGCCTCCATCCGGAAGAGTATTGATATGACGATGAAGATTCTTTAGAGAATTAGAAGCTGAAGTTAATGATTCCCATGTGAAATTCATTTGAGAACGATAATGAGAATTCATTGTTAAATATCTGAAGGCAAGTGGTGAAAAACCTTGTTCTTCTAAATCAGCTAATTTATGAAAATTTTTCTTTGATTTAGCCATCTTCTCATCATTAACATTTAAGAAGCCACTGTGAATCCAGTATTTAGCTAAATCAGCACCATATGCACACTCAGATTGTGCCATTTCATTTGTATGGTGAGGGAAGATTAAATCTGTGGCACCCATATGAATATCGAAAGGTTGGCCGAGCGCTTTTCTAGACATAGCAGAACACTCTATATGCCATCCAGGGCGACCCTTACCGAAATCTGCTTCCCAGTAATTTTCTCCATCTTCTGGTTTGTAGAATTTCCATAATGCGAAATCAGAAATATTTTCCTTATCGTACTCATCATTAGCTATTCTCGAGTGAGAAGTATGAGTATGGACCTGTTCTGTAGAAAGATCTTTATTTTCAAAACGATTTTTTCCTACTAATCTGCCGTATTTCTGATCACTTGATACTTTAAAGTAAACTCCATCGTCAGCTTTATAGGCATGGCCATTTTCTAGGAGTATTTTAATAATATCTATCATTTCAGGAATGCTTTCTCTAGCACTTAAAATAAAAGTAGGGGGTAGAATATTTAATTTCTTGATATCTTCTAAGAAAAGTTTTTCATATTTGTCAGTTAGTTCTTTAAGTGAAATATTGTTTTCCTTGCTTCTTTTAATAGTCTTATCATCTATATCTGTAATATTCATAGCATTCTTAACTGTATATCCGAGGAATGAAAAAGATTTAGCCACTAAATCAGCGCTTATATATGTTCTTAAATTACCTACATGGGCAGTATCGTAAACAGTTGGACCACAGGTATATATAGTAACTTCACCTTCCTTAAGAGGGTTGAAATCCTCGTTTTTACGAGTAAGTGTATTGTGTATCTTTAACATTAGTGCTAATTATAGCCACTTTTTGTATCTAAAGAAAGAGAGCATTATAACAATAGCTATTAAAGTAGCTGATGATATAACCACGAAATCATAAGGCTGACCGATTATAGGAACATTATGAGATGGTAATGAAAGTAAATCTAGAATAAGTGATAGTGGGAAAGTGATAAAAGCCATCACTGTAAATAATTTTGTAACCTGAGTTTGTTTTGTGGATAGTAGAGAATCATTCGTCTCTCTAAGATCTGTTAGAAGTTCTTTGTTATTTGATACCATCTCTCTAATCTTATCGTGCTTAGAAATTAAATCGCTAGTGTAAACACTATATTCTTGGCCAAAATATTCAGAAAGATTAACATTGTGCATTGAATCTAAGACATCCTTATGTCCTCTGACTATCTGATCAAAATCAAGCAGCTCTCTGGCTACATGAGAAATTTTTCTAACCATCTCTCTTTCTTCTCCCGCGAAAATTCTAGATTCAATATTTAGTAATTCATCACGAACAGATTCCAGATCATTTGCCATATTCTTATATAAGCGTCGCATCATGTAGTAGAAAAGTACCCCTGCATTATCGCCGAAATCTGTTTTATCTAAAATAGAGTTAACTTCAAAAACTTTAGAGAAGTTATGTAGTGGTTCTACAGTATCGTATTTAGTAGTAATTATGAAATCTTTACCAAAAACGAAATCGATTTCTTTTTCAATTATGAAATGTTTTCCTTTTACATGAGTTCGAATAGGAAAATGCATTATTAAGGAAGCACAGTTTTTATATGTATTAAATTTAGGTTTAATACTCTTTGTAAACAATTCTTCTCCGAGTAGTGGGTGAAGTCTAAATTCTTTAATTAAGGAAGAAATCTCTTCAGAAGAAGGAGATTCAAGATCAATCCATGTAAGTGAGCGATAGGTGTACCTCTTTAACATGCATACATTATACCCAATGAAAGTAATTTATGCATAGTGTATAATTATTACATGAATAAAAATTCAAGGTCACTTTATATTTTTGGAACTATAATTTTAGTTCTAATATCTTTCGGAGCTGGTTGGCAGTCAGCAGGAACTGCTCAAGTCTATTCAGGAACAACTGATGATAAGATGGCTGCAGAAATTAAGGGGGTTGATATGACACCTTTCTGGAAAGCTTGGGACATCCTTCAGAAGAAACAAGTTGATACTGCTTCTACTACTAATCAAGATTTAGTTTGGGGTGCTATTAAAGGTCTGGCTTCTTCATATAACGATCCTTACACAGTTTTCATGCCTCCAGTTGAAGCTAAGCAGTTCGGTGATGATATAAGCGGAACTCTTGAAGGTGTGGGAATGGAGATTGATATTAAAGATAATATTCTAACAGTTGTTACTCCTATTAAAGACAGTCCTGCAGAAAAAGCCGGAGTATTACCTGGAGATAAGATTGTTAAGATTGATGGAAAGACTACAGATGGAATGGCAGTAGATCAGGCAGTTAAACTAATCAGAGGTAAGAAAGGCACTCAAGTAAAGATCACTATTGTTAGAAAAGGAGCTTTTGATTATATAGAAAAAGTATTAACTCGTGATGTTATAAAGGTTCCTACTGTAAAGACGGATATTAAAAAGGGGGGAGTAGCAGGAGAAGATGTATTCGTTCTAAGATTATATGCTTTCAATGCTCAGGCTATCTCTTCATTCGATGATGCTTTGATAAATTTCAAGAAGACTGGAATTAAGAATCTAATTATAGACTTAAGAGGTAATCCAGGAGGATACTTAGATGCTGCTGTAGATATTGCAGGTCATTTCTTACCTTCAGGAGAAGTGGTGGTTAAGGAGGACTTCGGTAAGACTTCATCTGTTAGAACATATAATGCTAATGGTCAAAATGAATTCAGTTCAAATAAGTACAATATAGTAATTCTAGTTAACGGCGGTTCAGCTTCAGCTTCTGAGATTCTAGCTGGTGCTCTAAAGGAACATGGTGTAGCTAAGCTAGTAGGTACAAAGACTTTCGGTAAGGGTTCAGTTCAGGAATTGATACCTTTAACAGCAGACACCAACCTAAAGATTACAGTAGCTAGATGGTTAACCCCTAACGGTCACAATATTTCAAAGGAAGGTATAATGCCTGATTATGAAGTAAAAGTTGAAGAGAAAGACGTTCTTGCCGGCAATGACCCTCAATTAGATAAAGCCCTTGAAATTATAAGGAAAATAAGATAGATTTAGCCCATTAACCTAATAAAAATATGAAAGTAGTATTAATTAAAGATGTAAAGAATATTGGTCATAAGTATGATATAAAGAATGTTGCCGATGGTTACGCTCTTAATTTCCTTATTCCTAATAAGTTAGCTCTTCAGGC
>CAYVEL010000004.1:7771-9347 GCA_964450345.1 uncultured Candidatus Saccharibacteria bacterium
TTTCTTCTAAAGATTGAAGCTAAGTAAAAGTTAAACAGTCTTAATTAAGACTCTATAATAAACAAAAAACACCAGGAAATGGTGTTTTTTGTATGGTAAATAATTTAAAACCCCTCAAATATTGAGGGGTTTTAAATAACATTTAGTAATTTAGTATTATTTAATGTTAGCGATTTTCTTTGAAGAAATAGTGTTGTCGAAGTTAATCTTTCTCTTTCTTCCGAATTCAACTACTCCATTCTTTAGTGCGAATAGGGTATCATCCTTTCCGATACCAACATTCTTACCAGGAAGAACTTCTGTACCACGTTGTCTGACGATAATCTGACCAACAGTAATACTATCCCCATGGTTTACTTTAACACCAAGGTGTTTTGGGTTTGAATCTCTACCGTTTTTTGTTGAACCTTCTGCTTTTCGATGCGCCATGTTTTTAAATTAATTGAGCTCTCATTATAGAATATTAAGTCATATTTTGCAAGTCTAAAATCATTATTTAGCCATATATAGTCATGTTTGTGGCTATATATTAGTTTTTATCTATATTTTACATATATTTATTAGTATTTTAGGACAAGCCTGTATTATCTGGATATCCATGCATATTAAACAAATGAAGAGTGTTGGTGTGGTTATGTTTTTACGCTCTATAAGCTTAATTTTATCTATTATGTTACTTTGTATGCTTATTAAGATAAAGTCTTTAGATAGGGGAGATTTAAGCCTTATGGAGTTTAATAGAAATGACTTACTAAATGATTTTGGAAAGAAAATTGTAGGAAAATCAGTCTATTCTAAGTCATCTTTTAAGTATTCTTTACCTTGGTGTGCTACAGGTGACAGAACTAAGATCGAGAATTTAGGAATTTTAACTAGGGTGGGGGAGCTTTCGGAAGGGAACTTTACAAAGTCTAAGAACTGTTTTGGAGAAATGGCTCAATAAAGCCATATAAATAGCTTTTTCTCTCTTTATCTATTGACATTCATTACCAAAGTATGATACTATACTCTTGTGAGACGGTAACGTCTCATTTTACATTATGATGGAATTAATATCTGGTGCGACGCTAATGGTTTCTGTTGTAGGTGTTCAGATGAAAGCTACAACAAGTGAACTAGGTATAGCTAACAGCACACCAGTAGCCCATGCCAGTACAGTAGAGATGTTAGAGAAGGCACAGGCTACTTCGACCGTTGAAATAGTTAAAGACTTAAATGCAGGATTAAAGGAAAAGGTTAAAACTGTATTTAAAGATGAACCATTACTCGTTCAGATCGCAAAATGCGAATCAGACTTCAGACAGTACGACTCAAAGGGACAAATCCTTAGGGGTAACGTAAATAAGAAGGATGTGGGCATTATGCAGATTAATGAGGGTTATCACTTAGAGAGATCTAAGGAATTAGGTTTAGACATCTACACAGTAGATGGAAACCTAGCCTATGCCAAGCTTATGTATCACGAATTAGGTGGTGCACCTTGGAAAGCTTCATCTCCATGTTGGTCAGCTGTAGCGTACAGATAAAACTTAAAAATAAAAATCAAAGAAGCGGGGAAACCCGCTTTTTTGATTGC
>CAYVEL010000004.1:9447-49472 GCA_964450345.1 uncultured Candidatus Saccharibacteria bacterium
GATAAAACTTAAAAATAAAAATCAAAGAAGCGGGGAAACCCGCTTTTTTGATTGCCTAATTTAGTTTGGATTTAGTCCATGACTTCCTTCTCATGGTGATTTTCTTGCTGTTTACTAACTCTATTTTATATGATATAATAAATTAGTTGATGAAATGTTAGTAATCGACCGGTATACGTCTTCCGTAAAGACGAAGTTAGTTCATTGAGAAAGTAACTGTTATGGCAGAGAATAAAATGAGTGATAGAAGACTTGCAGAAGTTGCATTGGCTTTTCTTCAAAACAAAATGGAGACCGGGGGACACTTGGTGCTAAATCCCAAAGAAGTTGTTCGCGATGTGAAAAACAATGCGGGGAAACTTGGGGTTAGTGCTGTTGAGGCAGCAATGCTCGCTAAGATTCTTTATGAAAAGGCTTACGAGAAAACTATGGATGAACTCGAACGAGTTATTGACCCAAGTCGTGTTGGTTCTGATGAAATGGCTTAGGCTTAACTCGCTAAAATGTTTACAATGTTTGTCTTTAACAGAATAGGTCGAAGAACTAGTTTCTTCGTAAAGGGATAAATCCGGTTTGAAATTAGTCGATCCGCTTTAGCTGATCTACGTTTACTCAAATCTAAGAGAATAAGAACCCGCGCCTCTCTGTTTTTGTGGGCCCTCGAGCGATAAGCTTGGGGGTCCTTTTAATTTCGTTCCTTTTATACGAGACCATGAAGATTGAGGGAAGTAGTGTTCTCTTTAATACGATCATTAGTTTTTAAATCATAGATTTTAGTAATTTTTAGTTTTTTGAATTTAGTTTAATTATTTTAAAAATATATTTATAAATTTTTATCTAAGTTTAGATAAAGAGTAGTTAAAGTTTCTTATTTTTAATTTAGAATTTTTTATTAAAATTTTATCTAAAACCAATTAGTCTTAATTTAGTAAAAAATAGTTAAAAACCGGAAGGGGAAGTTCTTTATTTGAATATAGAGCCTGCTATATATAAAACATAAGCACGTCGCACAATATATCTTTTACGCAAGTATGTTATGCGACATCTGTATATAAAGCATGTGTTAGTTATTTAAGCCCTCTGCTTTAAAGGTTTCTTTGTTTGGCAGAATCTTTTAAATTCTTCATACCCTATTACTGTCTGATTTTTGTTTGGCTTAATTATTTTATTTAAGATTACTTTCTTTATCTCCTCTTCAGATATATCTTTGTTAACTATTACGAATATAATTTTATGTTGGCTTAATACTGAATTCTTATATAGTCTGAACTTATTATTTAAACATCCCAGAAGATTTCTCTTATCCTTGGGGTTTATGATGTCTATTAGACAGTCTCCATCGTCAGTCTTTATAGAGAAATCAGCTTTAGTTCTTTTGTCGTCCATAACAGAGTAATTAGTCTGAACAAATGGCTTGCCGAACATCTCACACAGGTAGGTATATACCTCTAATTCAGCCTTGCGGGCCTGTTTTGCGATAACCTTAGCACGCTCAGAACTATGTTCTCCTTTGGTGAAATCTTTCGGACCTTTGAGTCCTAGATCAGCTCTTAGTTTAGGTAAACCACCGAAGTTTCGCTGAATTTGTCTTGATGATGGTAAATAATGATACTTATCTATTTCAATTGATGTTGGATATCTTCCAAAATCAGCTCGAAATTTTTCAAAGCCAATTTTAATTTTTTCTTTTGTCCATTTAATACCCATTTTATTTTAAAAACTATTTAGTGATTTTTATGTAAATTAATATAACGAAGATAAGTATGGGATGCGTTAAGATTTACTAATATTAACTGAAAGTACTTATTTGCATTAGATGTCGCACAACGCGACTAACTAATTCTATACTATATAGACTTTAATGAAAGCTCTATTGTGGATAGAGCTTTAAACTAAAACAGCACCGTTTTTTGGAGTGCTGTTTTTTGTAGTTTTACTTATTTATTTTACTTTTAATTGTCTTTAATTCATCTATTACTTTCTGATCAGTGATCTTAGTGAATCTAGGAATCTCTCGCTCACCCCTACTGACAGTGTCGAAGAACATCTCTATCGGTCTCGCATAAAAATCAGCATTACCAATAAAGTCACTCTTATAAAGAGGTTTATATATTACGAGTAGAACACCCTCCTCTTCAGTATGTTTCGAAACACCCAGCACTTCATAAGCATAATTATTTATAGGGCCATTCACGTCATGCTTATTATGGTAGTAGAATCCTTTCTCGATATTTTTTGTGTTCATATTTTTTAAATTTTTCTATTTAAAAACCACTCTTTAGAAGTGGTTTGAAAATTATTTTTAATAAGGATTAGCTCTTGGAGCTCCGCTCTGTATGTCTGTAGGTTCGCCATTTTTCATCTTTTTTAGATTGTCTATTGATGGCTCCCAAATTAAATCTAGAAAAATATCATTGTATAAATATTTAGCTGGTCTCTCTAAGTATCTTTCCCAAACAGTAACGGTAACAGCTTTTACATATCCGAAATTTTTCTTGCTCTGATCTGATTCAATTGCTCCTTTTATATCTATACCAATATAACTCAATACTGCGATTCCAATAGCGATAAGAATGATTAATTGGAGTAAACTTAGACCTGCTTTCTTACTTAATTTGTTCATAGATACTTATATAATACTATCTTATATACTAATTTTGAAGGTATGACAGTGGATTAAGATATGCTGTTTTATCAGCAATAGGAATCGTAGCATTCTTACAATAGATACTTCGATCAAACTTCTGAATCTTAACACCGGCTGTAGCATATACACCAAAATGTAAATGTGGGCCTGTAGAATATCCTGTATTTCCGCTTAGACCTATAATTTCTCCAGCACTTATTTTCTGACCAGCTATAACATTAACTGATGATAGATGTCCGTATAAAGTAGATAGACCATTTGGGTGATTTATAAAGACCCATTTACCATAAGAATAACAGCCTGGATATATGTCTGTATTACCTGTTCCAGCTACTGTTCCGCCGAGCGCAGCCTTAACAGGTGTTCCTATGACAGCAGCGAAATCTACTCCTGTGTGACCACTTCCGTTATATATTTGAGGATTTTGAGTGGCGAATGATGTGTTGCCGAAGTACTGTGTAATAATAACTTTATCTAGAGGCCACTTTAATATTCCAGCACCAATTTTAGGTAGACTCTTTGGATCAATGGCTATTTTAATAGCTGCTTCATATAAAGATATTTCTGATTCAAAAGCCTCTTTAGCTTTCTTTTTTTCAGCTAATATTTTTTGGTAATTTGATTCTTTTTGTTTTGTGTCGGTAAGGATTTTTGAGGTTTGAGTTTTTGTTTCTAAAACAGAATTATTCTGGTTTTGTAACATTTTCTTCATATTACCGAAATCTTTTTTCTTACTTTCAGCGCTAAGTTTAATCTTTTCGATTGCGTTTTTCTCAGCTTCTATTTCAGAAATTCTTTCTTGAAGACTCTCCTGTAATACATTCATTTTATCTACCTCATCAAAAGATTCTGATATGGTATTTTGGCCAAGTAAGATTTCTAAAACTCCTTTAGATTGAGCCTCATTTAATTTTGCTAGAGATACGGCTATTATTTTTTTATCATCAGCAATATTCTCCTCACTATTATCTATTTGATCATTTAGATCCTCGATCTCATAAGTTAATTTATCTATTTTAGCTTTAGTTAACTTAATATCTTTTTCAAGTTTCTTTTGAGATTCTGTTAAGGTATTTATCGTGCCGGTTAAATTTTTAGCTTCAGATTGGGTTTTTAAAACTTTCTTTTCGTACTCTTTAATTTCAGCTTCCAGTGCATCTATCTGATCTGCTTTCTCGCTTATTTTTTGTTTTAATAAATCAATAGTATCAGCTTTAGCAATTCCAGGTCTGCCATTAGAAAAACCAACACACAAAGTGAGCGTAAGTATCAATAGGAAAATAAAGGAAAATTTCTGTTTGAGATTATAATTTTCCGAGCGCATATTTAATTCTGTTTAAAGTCTCATCTTTACCCAGAATTGCTGATAGTCTGAATGGATCAGGTGACTGATCACGACCAGATAATGCGTATCTTATAGGCCAAAGCACATTTCCCTTCCCAACTTTCTCCGCATAAGGCATCAAAGCTTCTTTAATAGTATTTTCAGCTGTCTCAGTATTCCAAACTGAACTATCTATCTTCTCGAATATAGAAATAGCCTCATTAAGGTGGGTTTTTGTTCCTTCCACTGTATCTTTTTTCCAAACGATTTTTTCTGTAATTTCTGTAGGTGCTGATTCAAAATATGAAAGCTCGCCTTTTTCCCTTAAATCAGAAACTTCATTCAGTGTAGATATTCTCTCTAGTGTGACATCTAAGAATAAGTTTTCGTTTTTTGGATATTTAAAGTCTGTGGGTAAAAATACTTTCAAAGACTTTCTAGAAATTTCTTTAGGAAGAGCTTTAATATATTCTTTATTAAACCACTTTAGTTTTTCTTCATTGAATATTGCGCCGCTTTTCTGAACTTTAGATATATCGAAAGCTTCTTCAAGACCTTTCAATGTGAATATTTCCTGATCAGTTCCAGGGTTCCAGCCTAGTAATGCTAAAAAGTTTACGAAAGCTTCTGGTAAGTAACCTTTCTTTTCATAATCAATTACAGATGTAGCACCATGTCTCTTAGACATCTTAGATCTATCTGATGCTAGGATTAGAGGAATATGAGCGTATATAGAACGAGGAGCGCCTATTGCTTCCCAGATAAGTATCTGACGAGGAGTGTTAGAGATATGATCTTCACCACGAATAATATGAGTGACACCCATCTCAATATCATCAACTACGTTTGTAAGGTGGAAAATAGGTTCTTCTAAAGATTTTGCAATAATAAAATCACCTAAATCTGTGGTGTCAAATTCGATCTCACCTCTGATTAAATCCTGGAATTTAACTTTCTTATTAGGATTTTTAAATCTAATTACTTCGGCTCTATCACCTTCTTCTTTTGGTGTTTCTTTAGATATAAAAGCATGACCATCAGCGATAAGCTTTTCAATTGTTTTCTTATACAGAGCGCCTTTTTCAGACTGTCTATACATTTCTGTATTGTCATACTTTAGTCCAAGCCAAGCTATGCCTTCTAGAATACTTTTCTCAAATTCTTTAGTAGATCTCTGTCTGTCGGTATCCTCGATTCTTAGTAGGAATTTTCCACCATTTTTACGAGCAAATAAATAGCTAAAAAGAGCAGTTCTAGCTCCTCCTATATGTAAAAATCCGGTAGGACTTGGTGCGAATCTGGTTATTACGTTCATAAAAGCATTTTAACATTTTTAGCCTCTTTTTGGAAGAACTTTTATAAATTAAAACCCTGTTCCGTACCATTATCTGAGTTAAAAATGGAAACTAGAACCCCCTCTTTTCTGATATCTAGGTTAAAAAGACAAAACAAAAACCGCTTTTCGAGAGACTTACAATCGTCTCAAGAAAAGCGGTTTTTGTTTTGTTATTTTTTAACCTTTAAATTCTGGAAGCACGTTTAGAGTCTTAAAAGCCTTCATGATTACGCTACCCGCCTTATCTTTTAGAGTCTCCTCAACTGCTATATCAAACTTCTTATCACTGCCTGTGTCGTTATATAGAACTGCCCAATACTTACCACCGTCAACTGTGTTTTCAGTTAACATGATTTTACCTGGTCTGATACCTGCATCAAAATACTGATAACCGATAACCTTTCCTGGCTTACCAGCTTCATCTTTCTGTATTACTACGAAACCTGGTTTAGCTAGCTGAATCTGCTGAACTAATACTGTATTTCCAGAATAATTATCTGAAATTACTAGATTGTTAGCTGTCTTATCAACTATCTGTCCAGTTTGATCAACAGGATTTGCACTTGTGTCGTCAGTAGTGCTCTTTGGTTTAACAAAAGCGTAAACTACTACGGCTAGGATAATTACCACAACAGCGATAATTGCTCCTTTCTGCCAAGCCTTTAATCCACTTGATTCAAATGTATTTGGTTCCATTTTTTTATTTTATGTTAATAGTTAGAAATAACTATTGATATAATTATACCACTTAAAAACTAATTAGATAGCAAATTATTAGCTTTCGTGAGTTAAGGCAATGTCCAAAATAGCCTTTGCTATCTTAGAAGCAGCGTCTTTTTTACCGAATTCACGTGCAGCTTTAGCCATATTT
This sequence comes from uncultured Candidatus Saccharibacteria bacterium, assembly GCA_964450345.1. Lineage (GTDB taxonomy): Bacteria > Patescibacteriota > Minisyncoccia > Phycocordibacterales > PALSA-1337 > JAPLZH01. The sequence goes on from CAYVEL010000004.1 coordinate 15,626, forward strand.
TCTAGTTCTACTCTATTGCTTAGTAGTCTATCTATTTCAGAATAAAGAATGTTAGGTGTCAAGTTTTGTTCTTCTATAACTAGACATGCACCAGTCCTAGCGTATGCGAAGGCATTTGTTATCTGATCTCTACTTATTTCCTTTGGAATTGGAATAACTATTGAAGGTATTCCCCATGCTGCGAACTCAAACACTGAAGATCCGGCCCTAGATATGATTATTGATGCTATTCCTGCTGACATTCTGGTAGCTAAATCATTTAGGTATGGAAAAGGTTTATATCTGTCTTTATATTTATTCCCTTTTAGAATAGTGTCTGCTACAAGTTTAATCTCGTTTATATTTTTGGAACCAGTTTGATGAATTATTTGATATTTTTCTATCAATCTTGGTAACGCTTGTAGCACTGTGTCATTAATCATTCTAGCTCCCTGAGAACCGCCTACTATTAAAATGGTAGGAATCTTTTGGTCTAAATTAAGATACTCATGAGCACCACTCTTTAACGGTTCTATGATACCTTTTCTTATTGGATTGCCGGTAAGAGCTACTTTGTCAGCTGGAAAATATTTTGAAGCTTCCTGCCATGAAATAGCTATTCTTTTCGCATGTCTTGCTGCCCAAAGACTAACTCTTCCTGGTACTGTATCTGAATCGTGTATTACTACAGGTATTCCGAATAAATTCGCTGCGAATATAGCTGGAAAAGCATCGAAACCACCCTTACTAAATACTACATCTGGGTATATTGAAAAAACTTTAATAGAAGCACTGATTAGACCAAAGCCGGTTTTAAATACATCTAGAAAATTTAATATTGAAAAATAGTTTCTTCTCTTTCCTGTAGAAACTTTTATGAATTTAATATTATTATCAAAAAGAACTCTAGGGTCAAAAGGAGTACTTGCCATATAGTAATATTCTGGCTGTATGATTTTCTGATCCTTAACCATATCTTGTATAGCTTCTGCTACCGCGATGATTGGATAAAAATGTCCTCCTGTTCCTCCACCTGTGAATAATATTTTCATTTATTTATTTTTTGATACGTTAAGAATAATTCCCATTTCAGCAATAATTATAGCGAGCGCGGTTCCTCCATGACTAATAAATAACAGGGGCATTCCGGAAAGAGGAATAATATTTAGCATTGCCATAATATTAAGGAACGATTCTGTTATTACTAGTATAACAAGCCCTACCACTATGAGTCTACTGAAAAGATCTACAGATTTAGATGCAATTTTAAAACCGAATATTGCGAATAGTAGATATGCTAGAACTAGTATCGATGATCCTACGAAACCGAACTCTTCCCCGCTTACGGCGAAAATAGAATCGGCCATAGGTTCTGGTAGATAATTAAATTTCTGAATGCTTTGACCTAATCCTCTACCTGTTAAATTTCCAGAGCCTATCGCTATTAATGACTGGTCTACTTGCCATCTAGAACCTGTAACGCTTACTGCTTCGGGTTGGAAATAAGTTAGAATTCTATTTTTAATATATGGTCTTGTAGAAATTAATATTCCACCAGCGATTGCGAGAAGTAGTCCGATGGTTAGTATTTTTTTAATTTTAATTCCAGAAACAAAAAGCATACTTAATCCGGCGATAATCATTACTACCATAGGGTCAGTATCTTTTTGTAAATACATTAAGATAACTATGGCAATGGATGGAATACCGAATGACCAGAATATATTTTTGTATTTATCTAGAGTGGTCTTACTTAATAAAGTAGCTACAGTAATTATGTAGGCAAACTTCATTATTTCAGAAGGCTGTATAGTAATTGGACCAAGTCTAATCCATCTTATAGCTCCACCGTGTTCTAGTCCTACTCCAGGAATGAAAACTATTAAGTTTAGAACAGCGGCGATAGCGAATATTATCCAGTGGAACTTTTTAATCTGTGTAAGCGGTAATTTGTAAATAATATACATTCCTATATATCCACAAACGAGACCTAAAGCCTGCATGAATATATAAGAACCATTATCACGGTCTTTACCAATTAGACTAAGAGAAGCAGAGTAAAAGGCAATAAAGCCAATTACCGTAAGGCCTATAACTGTAAAAAGAAAAGGTTTATTTAATGTTCTCTTTCTGATCATTATTAATGTCTAAATAATAAACATCAGAATTCCAGTGTTCATTCGTATCCATGCCACCAGTTAGCCACATCTTGCCTAAGAATAAATCTCCCATAGTATCTTCTCTTCCTGTCCAAGGACCATCACTCTTAACTTTAATCCATTTAATACCATCGTTTGTGAACCATGTGTCGTTTATTCCAGTATCGTTCTTTGGGTCATTATGCCATCCTCCTATTACCCATAATTTATTATCAAAAGTGTAAGATATGTGTCCATGTCTTGAAGGCCATTCTGGAACTCTCTTTTCCCAATTCTTACCGTCGGTACTTACCCAAACTTCACTTTCTGTTTTGTGTGTATTGATATGTAGTCCACCAGTTAGATATATTTTATTATCAAAAACTGTTACAGCATGATCGTATCTAGGAGACCATGCGGCGCTCTTTGTAACTTCTGTCCAATTAACCATATCACTGGAAACCCAAACGTCATTTAGGGTAGTTCTATTAGAGAAATTTACACCACCAAAAATCCAAACTTTATTATCATAAACAATTGCAACCTGTCCTTCACGTGGTTCCCAGGCATTTTTCAAGTCTATAGTTGACCAGTTTATAAAGTCTTCAGATACCCAAATTTTGTTATTGTACTTATTCGTTCCAGCATTCCATCCGTCAAAAACATATACTTTATTATTAAATACAACTGCGCTCATTGAACGAGAATGACCCCAAGGTGCTTTATCGGTAATTTTTTCCCAATGAGCTCCGTCTACAGTAGACCATACATCACTCATATGAGGCGCGTCCCAATATCTAACCGTACCATTCGGATCTGTAACAGCATTTCCATCTAGTCCGCCGAATAAGTACATCTTATCCTTAAAAGTAACTACTGTTTGAGCGTCTCTGGTTCCCCATGGAGCTGTGGTAGTAGCTGCTTTCCATTTTGCGTCTATGTATTTCTGATTAGGATTTACTACTATCTTTCTAGAATCTAGTTTTTGATTTCTAGTATCACCATAGTACTTAGGAATAACAGTACCAATTATTATTATGGTTATAAATAATAAAAATATAACTATTAAAGATATAATTTTATATTTATGTCTATTTTCTACAATTGTAAATTTCATTTGTATATTTTATCAGTTTTATTGAATCTTTAACACGGTCTAACGACTTAAGAACTATTGTAATTATTACTGTATCTTTTTGGTGACCAGAATATAACATTACTAAATTTTGTTTTGATAGAGGTGTCTCTCCTGTCTTTCCACCGATTATCTGGTATGGAAGAGTTTCTGAAAGCATTTGATTAGTTGTTTTTACTTCTCTCGGACCAGAACTTTCATCAGCTATAAAGGATTTTATTTTTGTAATATCAAATATTCCTGGATCATTTAAATATATAGTCTGGAGCATTTTCGATAACTCCTTTGCTGTAGATATATTTCCTCCCTCTCTGTCTAGTCCTGTTGGATTATGAAATACAGTATTTTTTAGTTTTGAACTACTTGCGAAGGAGTTTAAATCCGATACGAATCTCTGTCTATTAGCCGAGACTAGATTTTCCATTTCGCTATTATTAGATTCAACTAGTATTTTCTGAATTTTTTGTTCGTAATTTTTTTCTGATGTATTTATATAACCATTTTTTCTGGCTACATATATAGACATTAATTTCGTTACTGAAGCTATTGGTAATTTTGCATCTGAATTTTTATCAAAGATTATTTCCTTTGCGTCTGTCTTGGTATTCCAGATAATAGAGATACTTGATGATGCAGATAGTATTGGAGCAGGTATCTTTTCAATACATGCTTTAGCGGTTTCCTTAATCACGGTAATTTCTTCTTTCTTTGAGTTTATTGAATAAGCGTAAAGACACATTATGACTAATAATGTAAATGTTAATAATGAAGTTATTATCTTAACTAGTAGCTTCATTTCCGTTTTCTTTATTTTCTTCTATATTTTTAATCTCAGTGATTATTTTTTCGAATTCTGGTAATTCTTTAACGTTTGAAACTCCTAAGTGTGATAGCAGGTCGAATGTTGGTTTATATAGGTAACTTCTACTATCATTCGGATTAGACACCCTCTCTACTAAACCTCTTACAAGTAAATTTCTTATTATGAATTGAGAATTAACACCTCTGATATAGTCTACTTCTGCTCTAGACACTGTTCCTTTGTATAGAATAATAGCGAGTGTCTCTAGGCCGGCTTTACCTAAGTCTTTCATTAACTCTTCTTTTGTTAGACCAGAAATTAATTCTGTTAGTTCTGGATTTGTACCTAGTGTTACTTCATCGTTCACTTCCATTAGAATTACACCAGAATTTTTTAATGATTCCTTTAGATTTTTTATAGCTTCTGTAATCTGTGTTAAATCTGATTTTAATATTTCAGTAAGCTTTTTTATGGATACAGGTTCTCCTTTCCAAAAAAGTATTGCTTGTATTTTATTTTCTAAATTCATATATTTTAAAATTTAAATCTAATTGCATGTTTAAACACATTTTTACTTTAGCTATATCTGGGCACATCTAAATTATTTGTTTCCATTTCTATGTCGCTGAAATTCGTATTCTGATTAGCATTAATCGTTCCCTGTTTTACTAGTTCAAGCATAGCTAGGAATCCCACTATTACATTCACCTTTTCGCCTTTATGTGCCCCTGCGAAATCTCGGAAACTCATTTTTAATGCTGATTTAATTCTGACACTCAGATTGTCTACCATTTCCTCTAGAGAAATAACTTTTTTAATTGAGGCTTTAGTAGTCTGCTCTATCTTTGGAATAGCTTCAATTAATTTTTTTATTGAATCTAGAATGTTTGAAGGATTCATGGAATCGTCCGGCATGAATACTGGATCAATTTTTCTACCCTGACTCTGGTAAATAATTTTCTCGCCGAAAATCTCAGAAATTTTCTGACCAGATTCTTTATATATTTTATATAGCTTAAGTCTTTTCTCTAGATTTTCTATATTTCCCTGTTCTTCTGTGGTTAGTTCTAGATTTGGTAGTAGAGATTTTGATTTAATAAGAATTAAAGTAGAGGCAATTAAAATAAAATCTGAACTTTCTTCTATTGAGTATTCACCAAGTTTCTTAATGTGTTCAATATATTCATCGGCTACTTTAGATAGTGATATGTCATTAATAAAAAGCTTCCTCTTTTCAATTAAACTAAGCAAAAGCTCAAGAGGACCCTCGAATACATTGGTTTTAATCGCGAATGGTGTCACCTAATTATTTTAACATATTTAACTCTTAATTTATCTTTGCTTATCAACATGAAAATTAAAACCGCGTCGTCCCTTTAGAACGTTCGCGGTTAAGAGTGCTATCTTTGAGTTATAAGTTCCTACCGAGGATCTATATACTCCCGATTGTCACCAAAGAAGACGGATTGAAGGGTTGTGAGAGGAACATTTTGTTCCAGTTTTGACCTGATGATTTCAACTGCACGGTCGCAGACACCGAGTCCTACCATTTTCTCATACTCTTCTCTGAGTCCTTGCGGTATTTGCACTTTTTCGGGGTCGTTTGTAAGTAGCGCATAAACCGTTAGAAACTCGTTTACTGTGGATAGTCTTGCCACTTTAATCACCTCCTTTCTTTTAAGAACCGTCATCCGTATTTATATCAAATATATCTAATAATGCAATTAAGATAGGTACATTAAAACAACTCATCTTTCGACGAGTTGTTTTAATTGTTTTATTTAGTTTCTTTAGGTTCTTCTTTTTTGTTCTCTCCCATTATTTTCAAACCTAATTCTTTTAGCTGTTTGTCCATAACTTTTCCTGGAGCACCCATCATTGGATCTCTACCTTCACCAGTCTTTGCGAAAGCAATAACCTCTCTGATGTTTGGTTCATTTTCTAGAATCATCATCATACGGTCGAATCCCCAAGCCATTCCTCCATGTGGAGGTGTTCCTGAACCTAGTGCGGAAAGCATGTGACCGAAGTTTCTCTCTATTCTCTCTTCATCGTATCCCATAATTTTAAATACAGTTTTTAATGCTTCTGGATTATGGTTTCTAATACTTCCTCCACCCATTTCTGAACCGTTTAGAACAAGGTCGTATTGAGTAGTTAGAATATTTCCGATATTTTTCTGTTCCATTAAATCATTCATGAATTCTGGTTTTGGAGCTGAGAATGGATTGTGACTGAAAGTCCAACCTCCTGTCTCCTCATCCTTCTCGAAGAATGGGAAATCTACAACCCATAGGAAAGCTAATTCATTAGGATTATTTTTATCTTTTCTGATATCTGGCTTATCACTACCATATTTTTCCATAGCTTCCTTATAAGTCATTATTGGGAAAGGAGTTTGCTGGATTTCTTTATGAGGATATAGAGTTTTAATTGTATCAATAACAATTTTCTCATTCATAGCCATAACATCTTTCTGTTCTACGAAGCTCATCTCCATATCCATCTGTGTGAATTCTGGCTGACGATCTCCTCTAGAATCTTCGTCACGCATACAACGAGCAAACTGGAAATACTTTTCAAAACCTGAAGCCATTAATAGCTGTTTATATTGCTGAGGAGATTGAGGTAGAGAATAGAATGAGCCTCTGTCTAGTCTTGATGGCACAATGAAGTCTCTTGAACCTTCAGGTGTAGTAGCTGAAAGAAGAGGGGTTTCAATTTCGGTAAAACCTTCTTTTGAGAAAGCATTACGAACATGAAGCATTACTTTATGACGATTGATAATATTTTTCTGTAGTCTTGGACGGCGAAGATCTACATATCTATTCTTTAGTCTAATTTCTTCACTTATTTCAAGACCATCACCTCTTACGTCTATCGGAGGAGTTGTAGCAGAGTTTAATACTTTTATAGATAGTACTTCTAATTCAATAGTTCCATTCTGTTTATCCTTCTGAACATTTCTTTCTGGGCGAGGATTAACTTTTCCTTTAACCTCTACTACCCACTCAGGACGAATAACCGCACCTACTTCATGTGCTTCTTTAGCATTAGGAAGAATCACTCCTTGTACTCTACCTGTCACATCACGAAAGTCGAAGAAACTAAGTTTTCCCTGATCGCGTCTAATATCGATCCAGCATGAAATGCTTACCTCCTGACCCACTTTCGAACTCAAATCTTTTATATATGTTCTTTCCATATTTTTAATAAATTAATAAATCAAAAACCCTTGTGTAAAAACGAGAGCATTTAGCTTTCACTTTTACACAAGGGCTTTCGCGGTACCACCTCGTATATTATCCGAATGTTTCCAAACGGTTCTTAACCTCTAAGGTTTGGGCTATTACGGGCCACCCGTAGGGTTCTAATCACTCTTTTATGCCTTTTTAAAGGCTTAAAACGGCTTTCTTCCCTAGGCTCTACCGTGTCGCGGTGTCTTTGCCTATGTTTGAATTATAGCCTCTTTAATGGGTATATATAATATTGACAATATGGCTTATATTATGTCATAATATATGTAATTTAGGACATTAAAAATCAACCCTCAACAACAATTATTTCAAATTGTTTTCAGATTATGAAAAATATTCTCTTCACTCTAGGAGTCCTATCGGGCTTCTTTGGTTACGGATACATCATTGTTAAGACTGCAGTCGGAACCGGCGAAGGTTTGTCCTTCTCTACGTTCCTTCTCTGGTCGATGCTGGCCTGGATTACCTGTGGAACTTTGTTCCGGCAGAAAGTTAATTTCGCTATCCCGCTGGTGTATGCCTGCGGAGCTACGATCACTACAGCTATCTTGGTCTATAAAGGAAAAGTAGCTTGGACTAGTATGGATCTGTTTGTAGCCTTTCTGGTCGGATGCTGTATCTACTTTTGGATGACTAAGGGCGATGTTTGGGCTTTTGTGGCTTCTGTTCTTGCAGCGGTTATTGCGGGTATCCCGTTTATAATCGTAACTTGGAAGAATCCAGACATGAGTCCGATCATTGCGAATACATCATTTCTAGTAGCCAATACATTCGGCTTTCTGTCTGCAAAGACCTGGAAGATCGAAGACCGGCTTTATACCGGTTTGAACATTGTGGTTACAGGGTTGCTCGTATTGCCATACTTTTTGTATCGGTAAAATCAAACCCCGTCAGTCTCAGAGAAAGCTCTGTCGACTGACGGGGTTTTCTTTTTTAAATTAAAAATAAAAGCTAGTTTATTTCCGAATTCGAATTTAGGTTTGATTTAATAACGTAAATAAAAAGTGATATAGAGGTTATGAATACTATGAAGGCTAAGAAATATGTCGCGGAGGCTATGGAATCAGTATATTTTAATATATCTAAATGACTGAAGATATAATTCCAATCGTGTATTACCCCGTCTCCACCGAGTAGCTCAAGACTCATTTTCTGAGCGTCTGCTATGTAGACTTGAACATCGAAGATGCTGCCGGCTAGCCAAAGCATGATTATTGAACTTGAATAATATTTCTGCTGATACAGAAAATAAAGAGTAAAGATTAATGGAATAAGAATCTGGAAAGCAGATCCAGCTACTACTGATAAAAATTCCCCAGTCCAAAAGAATAAGAAATGTCCCGCCTCATGAATTACTAAATATATATTATGAAAAATATAATGATCTAGCGGTGATTTGGAAAACCAAAAAATGTACGAAATGGCCGTTATTCCGAAAAGTATTTTTATTATCTTATTAGTTGTCATCTTTAGAGTTAGATTTTTACTCCAATATTCTCTCTAACAGTATTCATTTTCTTTGAAGCTACTTCACGGGCGCGGGCTGCACCTTCGCTTAGTACTTCCATAACGTGGTCTAGATCTTTTGCAAGTTCGTTACGGCGTTCTCTCATTGGTTTAATGAAAGCCTCTAAATCTGAGATTAATGCCTCTTTTAGTATCTTATACTTACCTGTATTCTCAGCATAAAGCTTATCCAGCTCAGCTACTGGTTTTATTAGTTTATGAATTTCGTAAACGTTTTTAGGTATTCCTCCGCTAGAATCTGTGACTATTCCCATTACAGCTTTCTTAATTTCCTCATGTGTAGCAAAAAGTGGAATGGTATTGTTATAACTCTTACTCATCTTCTTTCCATCTGTCCCTGGAACTGTAGCTACGTGATCCATGATTACTGGTTTTGGTAGCTTAAATGTATCTCCGAATAGTCTGTTAAACTTTTCTGCGGTATCACGAGTGATCTCTACATGTTGTTTCTGATCCTGTCCTACTGGTACTGCATCTGCGTCGTATAGGAGAATATCTGCAGCCATTAACATAGGATAGTTAAAAGTTCCGACATTGATATCTTTATTTTTTGCTTCAGCATCCTTAAAGGCGTGAGCGCGCATTAGGTATGGCATAGTAGTTATAGAATCAAAAATCCAAGCGAGTTCAGTATGTTCCATTACGTCTGATTGTTTGAAGATAACCGCCTTCTTAGGGTCTAGGCCAATAGCCAAATAGTCCAAAGCAACGTTAATGATATTATCTCTCATCTCGTTCTTATTCTGTATCAAGTTCAATGCATGATAATCAGCAATCATGAAAAAGCTTTCGTATTCATTTTGCATTTCTACGAATTGCTTCATTGCACCGAAATAATTACCGATATGTGGTAAACCTGTTGGTTTTACGCCGGATAATAATCTTTTTTTACTCATTCCTATATATTAGCAGATTTTCTAATAAAATCAGCCTCTTTAAATGTTTTTAATAAAAAAGAAAGCGCGAAGGATTAAACACCCCTTCGCGCTTTTTGCTCGGATTTACCGAGAAAGTCTGTGACTTAAGAGGTCTATTTCCAAAGCCTCCTGTGGACCATTTCCAAAACGAACCAATATTTGGTCATCGCCGGCTTCGTCTGGGTCTGTAATAACAGCTAGTCCGTTACTAGCAGTTAATATGTCTGATATTGAAATGATTTTAACTTTATCGTCTGGAATCAGAACACAGATTTTTGCGCCTTGGTTTAGGAAATTTCCTTCCGCCGTTTCGGTTTGAAGAACATTCATGTTTTCTATATTGGCAAGATTATTGTATGTTGTCAATTTAAATAAAACACACCCGGCTTCGCCTATAAAGATCCTTTGCATACTATTGACGAATACTGAAATAAATCGTAGTGTTTGATTAGGCAATTTAAACTTTAACCAAGAAAGATCCCTGACAATGAAATACTTCCAAGTCATTCTAATGACGATTCTTCTGATCAAACCAGAGTTCGTTGAAAGTCTGCCAGACTTCTCAAAATGGCCTGATCCTAGCAAGATCAAGTATGACGCTTCCGAGCGTGCTTACTACGACCATTCCCTTGAAGATGAAAACTGGGCGATAAGTTCGGTCAATCCAGAGACAGGAAAACGCTACTCGGAGCCTACAAAGATTCCGATGAAAAAGAAACTGGTTGTTTCAATCCGTCAGGATCTGTTCAACCAAAAGAATTCGTATGCTGCAATGGCCGGCGTTTACATGACGCAGAGTCAACGCAATACTCGTCGTCTCGTATTGATCAATGTCGAACAGATGCTCAATGAGCAAATGGGAGACAGTCGTCAGTATCGAGTGTGGCCACATCTCGGTCTTATATTCGTCGGCACAGTCGCAGACGAAGAAGGATACGAGGTTGTTATGTGGGACGAATATGCCGCAGGGTTCACTCCCATCGAACAACTCATACGTCCTGGCGATATTGTAGGATTGAGCCTTGTGATTACAGGTATGGATCGCGGAGTTACTTTGGCTCGTAAAGCAAAGGAACTCGGTGCCCAATATGTGATTGCGGGAAATGATTCTACGATTTTTCGTGCCAATCAAGTGATGGCGCTGCTAGATCGTCCGATTGATGCAATCTTTACCGGTAACAGTCTTACCGCTGTTCGCCAGTTCTTCCGAGAAATCGGAGAGAGTAACATCAATCAACTTCAAATTCCTGGCGTGCAAATCGATGCCAGGGGTGAAGTTCGTTCGAATGAACGGGGTCGTCTTATTGCTGAACTAAAAGCTCGTAAGAGCAAAGGTTCAGACAATGATGATGTGTTCATTGTCCCGAAACTCAACCTCTACCCTCATTGGGATGTGTTGTGGTCAAACTATCGTGCGACATTCGGCCATAAACACAGCAATCCGGATACTGTAAAGAATGTGCTGGCTCTATTCGCTCAAGGTTGCACCCGTACCCGAGGAAGCGATGTTTGTAGCTACTGCACGATTGCAGATGTTGCGGATGTTCGTGTCCCTTCGATTGAGATGATGGCTCGTTCGATTGAGGTGTATAACGCGTTTGGTGCGGATATGGTATTCAACACGACGGACAGTGTTTATGAAATGCATAAGGTTGTCAAAACTCTCCAGGAGCTTGGTGCTTCATGGAAGGCGATGAATATCTACGGTAGAGCGCAAGGTATTGCTAGAAATCCACACTTACTCGATGAGTGGCAAAAAGTTGCAACGGAAAGGCTACTGATCAATGTTGGAATGGATTCCGGAAGCGACGACATGCTTCTCAAAGGTGTAGTTAAATCGTCTATTGAAGGTTGCGGTAGTCGTCTCGAGGAGAATCGTGAAGCAGTAAGGTGTATCCAGAAGTCTGGGGCACACCTGCACTACTCGCTCATCTTCGGGTCTCCAGGTGAATCAAAAGAGACCTGTGAAAAAAGTATCGGTTTCCTTGAATGGACAATCGAAACACTTGGGCATCAACTCGATATTTGTGAGACTGATATTTATTGGTTGAGTTTCGGCTCTCCGGTAAGTCGTGTATTCCACGATTATGGCTACGCCCAGTATCTAGCTGGTCTAGCAGGAAAATCAATCACAAAAGAAGAGTGGCAATGCGATTTCGTTCAGTATGCCGAGATGCTTGTTGTTCCAATGGTTGTAGAGGAATCATGGTATCGTCATTTCACCAAGATAGATCTCGATACTGCGCAGGTTTATAACCAACGCGCGGCAAAGATCATGGCGCAACATGCTGGAAGTATTCGTGGTAGAGCTTTTAGGCCGGTTTAATATCAAGCCCTCGGTTTAGTACCGAGGGCTTTTAATTTAAAATATTAGATTCCTTCTTTAGATAATTCCTCAATTAATTTTCTAGCATTTTTACTGACTTTTTTAGGAATTATTATTTTTATAACGATGAATAAGTCTCCTCTTCTTCCTCTGTCATTAACTACACCTTTTCCTTTTACTCTCAGCATCTCGTTATGTGTAATACCTTCTGGAATTCTTAGATCAATTTCGCCATCTAACGTATTTACCTTAATATCGCTGCCTAGAACTGCGGTAGTCATCTTAATAGGTAAATCCATGTATAGATCTTGACCATCTCTTCTGATGCTTGGGTGTTTTTCAACAATGACTTTTATGTATAGGTTTCCAGTAGCACCATGCTCTATGGCTTCTCCCATATTTTGAACTCTTAGCATTTCACCTGATTCCATTCCGGCAGGAATATTGATAGTTACTTTCTCTGTCTTTCTGACTACACCAGAACCATGACAGTCAGAACACTTTTCTTTTATTATCTTTCCTGTTCCATGACAATCAGAACACTCTCTTACGGAATTGATTGGACCAAACATCGATCTCTTAACTTCATTGATTCTTCCTTTTCCATCACATGTTTTACATGGAGTACTTCCACTACCTTGTTTTCCTCCTGTACCAATACAAGTAGCACATGTAGCATTTCTAGTAAAAGATATTTCTTTATCTATTCCAAATACAGAATCTTTAAATGATATGTTCACATTAATCTGTATGTCTGCGCCCTTTTTCTCTCTTCTTCTACCACCTCCGCCACCGAACATATCTCCGAATAAATCTCCTAGGTCAAATTCAAAACCGCCATTACTGTTAGAAAAACCAGAAAAGTCGAAACCACCAAAGCCTTGTCCGCCATTGAATCCGCTATAAGCGCCAGAATTACCTCCGAAGCCAGAACCAGCTCCAGCAGAACCGAAGGTGTCGTATTGTTTACGCTTTTGATCATCCGAAAGAATAGAGTACGCTTCGCTCGCCTCCTTAAATTTCTTAGAAGCCTCCTCGTTTCCTTTTGTTTTATCAGGATGATACTCATGAGCCATCTTTCTAAAGGCTTTCTTAATATCGTCTTTTGAGGCGGATTTTTCTACGCCTAGTATTTTATAGTAATCTTTATTCATTTAATTAATTCGATTCTCATTTGTTCTCCCGAGAGAACTCAGGAGAACTATAAGAATCGAGAAGTTTTATTTTACTTCTGCATCACGAACATTTCCATCCTTTGGTGCTTCACCTGTCTGACCCGCATCAGTTCCTCCGTTTGCTCCTGGAGTAGCTTCTGCCTGAGCCTTTGACATAAATTCACCAATCTTAGATATTTCACTAGATAATGCTTCTGTAGCAGTCTTTAATATAGCGATATCTGTTCCAGACTTAGCAGTCTTAACTGAAGCGATCTTATCTTCAATAGACTTTCTTAAATCAGCTGGAACTTTATCTCCTGCATCCTTAAGAGCTTTTTCTGCTGTGTAAATTAACTGCTCTGAAGTGTTTTTAACATCTGCTTCTTCACGCTTCTTCTGATCATCTGCATTATGCATTTCTGCATCTTTTTTCATTTTCTCTACTTCTTCTTTAGATAATCCTGAGCTTGCTGTAATTTTAATTGAACTTACTTTTCCTGAAGTCTTATCTTTAGCTGTAACGTTTAGAATACCGTTCGCATCTATGTCAAAGCTAACTTCAATCTGTGGTATACCGCGTGGTGCTGGTGGAATACCTCCTAGATTAAACTGTCCTAGGCTCTTATTATCAGCCGCCATAGCACGTTCACCCTGAACAATGTGAATTGTTACGTCTGTCTGATTATCCGCTGCTGTAGAGAATACCTGAGATCTCTGTGTAGGGATTGTAGTGTTCTTTTCGATTAATTTCGTAGCTACTCCTCCTAGTGTTTCGATACCAAGTGATAGAGGAATAACATCTAGAAGTAGAACATCATGAACTTCACCACCTAGAATTCCACCCTGAATAGCAGCACCAATAGCTACTACTTCATCTGGGTTAACTCCCATATGTGGTTCTTTGCCGAAGAAATCCTTAACTGCTTTCTGCATAGCTGGCATTCTGGTCTGACCACCTACTAGAACTACTTCATTAATATCTCCAATCTTAAATGGAGAAGCTTCCATAGCACGCTTTGTGATAGCGATAGCTCTTTCGATGAATTCACGAGTTAATTCTTCTAGCTTTGCTCTTGTAAGAGTCATTACTAAGTGCTTTGGACCATCTACTCCTGAAGTTAGGAATGGGATATTTACTTCTGTCTGAACTGCTGTAGAAAGTTCAATCTTTGCTTTTTCAGCAGCCTCATCTAGTCTCTGTAGTGCTAGAGCATCATTTCTAACATCAATTCCTGATTCTTTCTTAAATTCATCGGCTAGGAAATTAATAATTTTCTGATCAATATCCTTACCTCCAAGGTGAGCATCACCGTCAGTAGATTTAACTTCTACAACATCATCTCCAACTTCTAGAACAGAAATATCGAAAGTACCTCCACCGAAGTCGAATACTACGATTTTCTCATCCTTTTTCTTATTGAAACCATAAGCTAGAGCGGCTGCTGTAGGCTCATTTATAATTCTCTTAACATCTAGGCCGGCAATTTTACCTGCATCTTTAGTAGCTTGTCTCTGGGCATCGTTAAAGTAAGCAGGAACTGTAATAACTGCTTCTGTAATCTTCTCACCAAGTCTTGCCTCAGCATCATTCTTAAGTTTCTGAATAATCATTGCTGAAATTTCTTCTGGTCTATTCCATTTATCACCCATCTTTACTTCAATACCACCATTTGAAGATTTTTGAATCTCAAAAGGAACAGAAGTCTTATCTTTCTGCACAGCTGATTCGTCGAAGTTGTGTCCGATAAAACGCTTAATCTGATAGATAGTATTTTTAGGATTTGTAACAGCCTGTCTTCTAGCTGTTTGTCCTACTAATCTTTCTCCAGTCTTTGATAAAGCAATAACTGAAGGAGTAGTTCTAGCACCCTCTGCGTTTTCTAGAATCTTAGGTGTTCCTGCATCCATTACAGCTACTGCTGAGTTTGTTGTACCAAGATCGATACCAATTATTTTCGCCATATATTTTATTTTTTAATTTAATTAACTTTAAATTTTAATTTATTACTTTTTAAATTTAGCTATTTAGCTAAAAACCAACTCTGTATTTTCTGAAACAAAAAACATACGAAAAAACCAAGAATAACCTAAAAGGAAATCTGGTATATATTCGCGTTATGAATTATAGGGATGGCGCACGAGTAGGCTGACTAATGAAAAAGTCTAACTTATTTAAGAATGAAAAATCTAAATGGAAATCATAAGCGTCTGTTTTAGAAGAAATAGTTTTATCAGCATTATCACAAGGTAAACATATTAATTCAGGAGAGTCTGTTTTTACCGAAGATGAACTAACTGGTGATATAAGTTCAGCATTAACTATCTGGGCTTTAATTTCACCATTTACTAAAGCCACTAGGAAAACCACACGATAGGTCTCGCCTGTTTCCGTGGTTAAAATCTTCGTTACAAATTTTGATTGGTGTTGTAGTTGAAGCATTTTCTAGCTAATTATATCAAATTTATACAGTTGTCAATCTCATTGACAAGGTGACTATATTTGTATTAATATATGTGCGGACAGGGAGTCTGAAATTCAGTCTGTGAGGCCATCTGTTTGGTTTGGGTGGAGCATCACGTTTAATAGATTGATGAGAAAGACTTTGAGTCGCTGTGACGTGTTGGTAGCAGTGTGTGAAAACGACACAGTGACTCAGTTGTAGGTCTTTGAGCGATGCTGAATCGCACAGTTAGGCCACTTACGCTTTTGATTGCCTCGTTTGGTTGATGTGCCTTTGGCGCTCCCCTTGGCGATAAGCGATAATGCTTATCTGTAGTAAGGCTCTTTGTCCACTATTGTCACCTTTCGGGGTGACTTTTTTATTTCTTAAACTCACCCACTTTCACTTTCGGAGCTTTAATACTTTTACCGTTAAGAGTGTAACCTTTCTGAATTACCGATGTGATTATATGATCTTTATCAGCGCTATCTACAGGAACGTATTCTATTGCCTCATCTCTTTGAGGATCAAAAGGTTTGCCGATAGGATCTATTTCTATAACTCCATTGTCTTCTAAAACCTTTTTTAACTGATTAAATATATATTCCACACCGATTCTCCAGTTCTTATCTACTTTCTCCCAAGCTTCTTTGTTACCCATAGCAAGATTAAAGCTATCAAGTACAGGGAAAAGTTCTTCTACGATAGACTGATTAGCATATTTAAGCATTTCTCTCTGAGTTTCAGAGTCGCGTTTTCTAGCATTCATGAATTCAGCCTTATCTCTCTGCCAATTATCTAGGTATTTCTGCTTTTCTTCTATAGCAATTTTTAATTTTTCTTTTAATTTCTTAACTGACTCTTGAGCAGAGTCTTCTGCTAGTACAGAGTCATCGAGATTTTCATCAGATTCAATAGAAATATCATCAGCAGAACCGTCCACTGAGTCTATTACCACCTCATCTGTATTTACTTTTTTTGTATTTTCGTCTGTCATAGTTAATATATCTTAACAAAGAGTTTGGGAAAACAAAAATCCCATTCCTTTGAGGTCTGAAATCAGTCTCTTGGAAATGGGATTTTTTGTTTTTATCTCTTTGACCACTGTGGAGACTTTCTGGCCTTCTTCAGACCGAACTTTCTTCTCTCCTTTGCTCTTGGATCTCTCTTTAGGAATCCTTCTTTCTTTAGAGTCTTTCTTAGTTCTGCATCGTATTCAACTAGACCTCTAGCGATACCATGTCTCATAGCTTCTGCTTGAGAGTGAATTCCTCCACCCTTGATAACTGCAGTTACTTTGAACTTTAGAGTACTAGCTTTAGCTAGTGGATCAGTAACGATAGACTGCATTTCTGCTGTTGGGAAATAAGTTTCTAGACTCTTTCCTCCAACTTCGTATGAAGTCTTTGAAGCTTCTGTAATTCTTACACGAGCTGTAGAAGTCTTTCTTCTTCCTACTGTCTCTATATATTTAGCGTCTTTTGTCATATCTATTAGTCAGTTACTTTAAGATTTCTAATCATGATTTTTCTAAGCTTGTTCTTTGGTAGCATTCTGTCTACAGCATTCTTAAAAGCCTCACTAGCACCCTTTCTTTCGATAAGAGCACCTAGCTTTTCGCTAATAAGACCGCTCCAGTAACCAGTATAGTTTCTGTATTCTTTATCAAGCTTCTTCTTTTCGCTAATATCTGCCTTTGAACAGTTAATGATTTCAACTGTTACATCTGGTACAGTATTTTTCTGGAAATCAGTTCTATTCTTACCGATAAGAACAGAAGCTGCCTCGGTAGCTACTCTACCTAGTTTCTTTCCTGTTGCGTCAATTGTATATTTAGTATTTGACATGTTTTTACTTTACGAATTCAATTAGTGCCATTGGGCTAGCATCGTTCTGTCTTCTTGGAAGCTTAACAATACGTGTGTATCCACCCTTTCTGGTCTTATATTCAACACCTAGCTTTTCAACTAGTATTTTTGCTGATTTCTCATTACCAAGTCTTGAGATTAGAAGTCTTCTAGAAGCTAGAGTATTATCTTTAGCTTTAGTAACCATCTTCTCTACGATAGGTCTGATTTCTTTAGCTTTTGCTAAAGTAGTCTTCATCTTACCTTTCTGAATTAAAGCGTTAGCAAGTGACTTAATCAATGCTCTTCTTGGATTTCTCTTTAATCCGAATTTTCTGTTTGCGTTGTGATGTCTCATTTCTTTCTAATAAATAAATTACTTAAGTGAAATACCGTAATTAGCTAGTACTTTCTTAATTTCCTGAATACCCTTACTACCTAGACCGTCAACATCTAGAATGTCAGCCTCCTTCTTTCTAGCTAGGCCACCAACTGTTCTGATATTACCGTTCATAAGAGCTTTAACAGTTCTAGGAGTTAGACCAATAGCATCGATTCTTGTCTTTAGGAATTCTGTATCTAGTTCCTTCTTGTCTTCAGACTCTGAATCAATAGCTGCATTTTCAGCCTTAGCTTCTACAACTTCAGGAACAATTTCTTCTTCCTTGAAGCCAATAATAGCCTTTAGCTGTTCGATCATAACCTTAATAGAATGCTGAATAGCATCATTAGGTTTAATTGTACCGTCTGTTTCTATGAAGAATTTTAGTCTGTTGAAATCTGTTCTCTCACCAACACGCATATTTTCAACTTCATAGTTCACTTTAATAATAGGAGTAAATCTAGCATCTAGTGTAATAACACCGATGTCAGCCTTATCCTTATGGATAGCTTCCTTAGAAACGTATCCTAGTCCCTTTTCAATAGTTAATTCTATTTTTAGTTCTGTATTTTTGTCAGAAACTGAACAGATATACTGTTCAGGATTTGCTACAGAGACTTGGGTTGGAGTATCTAAATCTTTAGCAGTAACGTTCTTAATACCGTTAATATTTAAAGTTACAGTCTGAGCTTCATTACCGTGAAGAACGAATCTAATCTTCTTCAAGTTCAATAAAATATTAATAACGTCTTCTTTGACGCCATTAATAACTGAAAACTCATGACTTACACCATCAATCTTAACCTTAGTGATAGCAGCACCTGGCAAAGAAGAAAGAATTATTCTTCTTAATGAATTACCTAAAGTGTGACCATATCCAGGATATAGTCCATCTATTTCATATATTCCTACGAATCCCTCCTCTTTAACGATTCGTGGTTTTGAAGGCAAAATTACGCTGTCGTGCATATTTTATAAGTTATTTTATAAACAAGGTTAAATTATACCACTATCTAGTATAGAACTCAAGTACAGTCTTGACGTTGAACAATAAATCAGTTGGAGCTACTCTTGGTAGTCCATCGATCATTGCTACCTGCTTTTCAACATCACACTTGATCCATGCTGGTGTACCGGCTTTCTTTACTCTCTCCCAAGCGTCGACAAGATTTGTGTTGTTCTTGCTACCCTCACGGATAGAAATAACATCTCCGACTTTTGTTTGATATGAAGGAATAGAAATTTTCTTTCCGTTCACAATGATGTGACCGTGAGAAACTGTCTGTCTTGCTGCTGCTCTTGTGCTTACTAGTCCAATCTTTAGGACAACGTTATCAAGTCTGCTTTCTAGAAGTTTAACTAGTTCTGTTGATGTATCACCCTTTGTAACTAGAGCTTTAGCAACGTAGTTACCGAACTGTCTTTCGTTAATACCGTAAAAATGTCTAGCCTTCTGTTTTTCTGCTAGTGTCTGTCCGTAGTCAGACTTACTACTTCTACCTGGTTTAGCCTTTTTAGCTAAATGAGCTGCGTATTTAGGAGTCTGAGTTTTCTCATATAGTGCAACTCCTAACTTTCTAGCTCTTTTATATCTTGGTCCAATAAGCATGTGATTAAAATTAAAATATTATACTCTTCTAGGCTTAGGAGCTTTAGGGCCGTTAAATGGAACTGGAGTTACGTCTTTAATACTTGAAAGGTTAATACCCTTTGACATAAAACCTCTTACAGCTGATTCTCTTCCTGAACCTACACCCTTAATAACTACAGCGACTTCTTTAACGCCCATAGTTAATGCCTTATCACCTAGTAATTCACCGACTTTAGCGGCTGCGAAAGGAGTACCCTTCTTAGCACCCTTAAATCCTAGTGCACCAGCTGATGACTGAGCAACGATGTTACCCTTAGCATCTCCTAGAGATACTACGGTGTTATTGAAGGTAGACTGAACGAAAAGTGTTCCGCTGTCTATTCTTCTCTTAGAATTCGAAGCTTTTGGAGCTGTCTTTTCTGCTCCTTCTGTTTTTGGCTTCTCTGTTTTTATTGCTTTTGTCTTAGGCATATTATTTATTAATCAAAATTATTTCTTTTCTTCCTTTCTTCTTCCGCTTCCCATAGTCTTTCTCATGTTTCCTCTGACTGTTCTTGAGTTAGTCTTTGTTCTCTGGCCTCTTACAGGAAGTCTCTTTGAGTGTCTCATTCCTCTGTAACACTTAATATCCTTAAGTCTCTTTATGTTAGCAGCCTTCTCTCTCTTTAGATCACCTTCAATCTTAATGGTGTCTATAATCTTTCTTATAGCATTCTCTTCATCTACTGTAAGAGTGTTAGGTTTTCTACCGAAATCAATGCCAGCCTGTGTAAGAATGAATTGTGCTCTAGATCTACCAATACCGTGAAGTGTTGTTAGGGCTATTTCCATTCTTTTATTATCTGGAAGTGTTATACCAAGAATTCTCATATATATTATTAAAATAAATTAGCCCTGTCTCTGTTTATGACGAGGGTTAGATTTGCAAGTAACATACAAGTAGCCTTTTCTTCTGACTACGCTGCACTTTGCGCAAATTTTCTTAACTGAAGCTTTTACTTTCATTTAATTATTGTTACAAACGTCTAGTAATTCTAGCTCTTCCTCCATATGGATCCAATTGAAGTTCAACTCTATCACCAATAAGAACTCTGATTCTATTCATTCTCATCTTTCCAGCGAGATACGCTAGAACCACTTCTTTGGTTTCTTCAAGTTCAACCTTGAATAATGTGTCGGGCAAAGCCTCAACTACTACACCGTATGTGACTGTGTTTTTATTAACCTGTGACATTTAAAAATAAGCAGGTTTAACGATTCTAGCAGATGTATTAAGAGTGGTCAAGGGTTTATTGTTGAATTTCCACTACTATCTTATTTACATCCTCCGGAATGGTTTTAAACCATAAAGGGGTCATGTGTAATTGCACACCATCTATTGCGGGAAACTGCGGAATGAGACTCATAGTATCATTAACATTGTGTCCTGCAAAGGCCTTCTTAATATTATCCACCTGAATATCGCCTATAATCTTAAATTGACCATTAATTCTAGTCTTAATATTTAGTTCAGCAGATAAATTATTTATAGGCTTATCAAGTTTGAAATCTAGCTTATCTAGGCCGTCAAATAATACTGGAGTACCTTTAAATGTATCTAGATTACCACCAGCAATAAACCTTCCTAGGGTGTCGTTCTTAATAATCATTGCTTGTAGAGTTCCTTTTATTGTCATATCTACTTTATTGTTTGGAAGGCTCTTAAAGTCTGCTGTCTCGAAAGAAATACTATACATAGTATTTGGAGACATATAGTCCTTAGGAATCTGATTTCTGTATGATGTAGTTAACTCCGTAGTAAGTTTACTAATTAGAGATGCTTTAGCCTGACCTGAAGTTGTGGATGATACTTTATATTCACCTCCTGAAGTTCCGCCGATAATATCAGTCTTCTGTCTGCCGAAAACTAGTTTATATTTTTCTGGATTTGTCTCAAGTCCTGGTAGTACGAAATCGCCACTTAAATCTTCGAATTTAATATTTGAATCTTCTCCTATTTTATCTGCCGTAATCCTTACATCTATTGATCCAGGAGTCTTCTTTCCATTCACCATCTTATATCCAGGTATCACAACAGCCTTTGTTGTTCTATATATCACACCTTTTGTATTAACTAATCTTGAATTTGCGATAATAGTCTGCGGAACAGTGCTGTAATTGTTAAATAAAGTAACTATTCCTGTAGCTTTCTTACCACTTGTAGCCACAAAAGTAGCATCTACTGGTAAAGAAGCTGATTTCGTTACAGTCATAACCTCAAAGCCTAATTCCCCAGCCTTTGGTGTCTTTGCTAGTATTATCTGCTTATCTGTGACAGAAACCTGCACTTTTTTAGCTTTTATAATGATTTTTCCTTCATGAACTAATAGAGAAAGGGCGAAAGCTATAACAAAAACTGAGACCGCCACTATAGGCAGAGTAACTTTTAACCAGTTTTTTCTAAAGAAATTCTTATTAGAAGATTTATTTCTTCTAGGTCTTTCTATTACTTCTGGCTCCTTCTCTTCGATTTCATGCTTAATATGAGAGTGCTTTATAGGCTCTCTGTAGCTATTAGAGCTTGGTCTAGAATCTATTTCTCTACCAACACTAACCTTTTTTATTTTTATATCTGAAAATTTTTCTCTCATATTTATTTAACTATTAAGTGTGAAATTGATTTAATGCCCATTTTTAATATACCGTCTGTTTCTGTTAATTCTCTAAAGCAAGTGACTTTGTCATCAGTGTTTTCAAAACCTAGGGTTCCCAATACTTTCGTGGAGAATAATTTAGAGAAAGCTAGATGCATTCCGCTATCGGCATATAAATGGAATTTCTCGGGTACACTGGATTCTGTGGTGAATGTCGATATGACTTCTTTAGTCTCATTTATCCAGTCATCCTGAATCTTTCCTAAAACGTCCATCTTTGATTCGGTTACCACATTATCTAGTACACCATTAACTACTAGAGATATATCGGACATGGCCATATGATTACTAATCTTACATTTCTCGGCGTATCTTCTCATTAGTGTTCTTGTACCTATTGGAATAGTAGCCCATGCCACTATATGGTCGTGATTTACATGAATAAATTCAGTAACTTCACCGTGAACATTTATAAAAACATAATTATTACCTATTCCTTCCATTCCTGATAAGTAACTCTGTAATGTCTGTGCTTCAGAATGTAGGTTTATTTTAGCTACATGGAAATGTTTAGAAAGTGCCGATTTAACTTCTTTAATGATTTTCTCTGTACTTATTGATATAAAAATAGAAAGCTCTAATTTCTTAGCTTTCTGACCATAGGCATTATTAACCGAATAGCCATTAACTTTAATGTCGGTAACCTTACTCTCGAGAAGAGTAATCTTTTCTGTTTTAGCTGAATCAATTAGTTCGGCAAATTTTCTTTCCTCTTCTTCAATAGCTTCTTTAACAATTCCTTCTGTAACGACGGTTGGAACAGTAAAATCAATAATAACCTTCTTAGTCTCGGAAGATAACCATGGAGAAGAGAATATAAAATCAGCAGACTCTACCTTACCAGCAGACTTAGATAGGTCACTTAGCACCTTATCTAGAGCGTGAATCATAGTAGAGTGAATACTTTTACCACTTAGAGGTCGATTAAAGGGGAAAAATTCACGATGTGCCTTAAGAAGAGTAACCTTTCCTGAATCATCAGAGGAAATTAGAGCTCCAGCTACAGTTCCGCTAGAAATATCAAATACCAAGTGTCTATTTTCTTTTTTGTGGTTAAAGAAATTTCCCAAAAGGTTCATGGGATATATTATAGCATTTTTTATTTAACGAAGAACAGGTCGAATATGTGTAAACATTCGACCTGTTCAATAGAACTATGTATTTTATTTTTAAATCAAAACTGCTTTAATTCTTCTAACACCCTGAGATGAGGCTTCTTCTTTCTGGATCTTAAATGTACCTAGCTCTGATGTATTCTTAACATGAGGACCTCCACAGAATTCTTTTGAGTAAGCTGAGGTTAAATCTTTACCGATGAAGTAAATAGAGATCTCTTCCCCGTATTTTTCTCCGAAAAAGTGTCTTGCTCCAGTCTTTTCTGCTTCTGCCTTAGGCATTATCACCTGATTTACAGGTAGAGCTTCCTTAATCTTCGAATTTACGATGTCTTCAACCTTCTTTTTCTGTTCATCTGTCATTTTTGCGCCATATGAGAAGTCGAATCTTAGTCTTTCTGCAGTTATATTAGATCCTTTCTGGCCAACACCTTCGCCTAAAACATCGAATAATGCCTGATGTAGTAAATGTGTAGCCGTGTGATATCTAACAACTACTGGATTATTAGCATCTGCGAGTCCGCCTTTAAACTTTTGTTCTGCTCCGGCACGAGAAAGATCTTGGTGTTTCTTAAATGCTTCTTCAAAAGATTTAATATCAATAGAAATACCTTTTTCTTTAGCTAATTCTACTGTCATGTCTATTGGAAAACCGTAACTTGAGAAAAGTGTGAAAGCTTGATCACCTGAAATTCCGCCAATTTTAGCTATTTTCTCAAATTCCTTAAGACCATGTTCTAGAGCTTTTGAGAATTTTTCTATCTCCTCATTTAGTGCTTTTTTAATGTGATCAGAATTACTCTTTATATTTTTATATGTATCAGTATATTTATCAGCAATAACATCAACCAGTTTAGAAATGTTCTCTGGACTGATAGTTTTTAGAACAGTATTAAATACAGCTCTTCTGATTAGTCTTCTTAGAATGTATCCTCTGTCAGTATTTGAAGGTAAAACACCATCAGATATTAGAAATACTGCTGATCGAATGTGATCCGAAATGATTCTTTGAGACTTAATATTATTAGAAATATCCTTTGATATATTCATTACATCCTTAAATAAGTCAGTATCGAAGATATTATCTACACCCTGTAGAGTCATGGTTAGACGCTCTAATCCTGCCCCTGTATCTACTGAAGGCTTTGGAAGTTTTCCGATGATTTTACCGTCTTTCTTTTCATATTGCATGAATACATCATTCCAAACTTCTACAACATCACGTGAATCGTCTGCTTTAAGAAACTCTTCATGGGTTAAACCGCGTCCGCCAAATACACCCTGCACGTCATAATACATTTCAGTATCTGGACCACAAGGTCCATTGTCTCCTGCTTCCCACCAATTATTTTTTGCAGGAAGATAGAAAATACGATTTCCTTCTATTCCATTTTTGGTGAAAATTTCTTTCCAGATGTTAGCAGCTTCTTCATCACGTGGAGCGATCTCATCTCCTTCAAATACAGTGACATATAGTCTTTTTGGGTCTAGACCGAGACCTTTATTACCATCTTCTTCTGATTTTGATGTTAAAAAATCATAACTCCAATTAATAGCTTCCGTTTTAAAGTAATCTCCTAGAGACCAGTTTCCAAGCATTTCGAAAAAAGTGGCGTGGGTCTTATCTCCAATATCATCTATATCTACTGTTCTGATACATTTCTGAACATCTGCTAGACGATTTCCTTTTTCATGAGTTTTACCGAGTAGGTATGGAACCAAAGGCTGCATTCCGGCAGTATTAAATAAAGTAGAATTAGTAACACCCTTCTCGTCAGGTGTAACTAAAGAGGCTGACTCTATAATAGCGTGGCCTCTTTTCTCAAAGAACTTGAGAAATCTTGAACGTATCTCGCTTGAATTCATGTGGAAAATATACCAGATTTATGACCTTTTTCCAACCAATTTCTCAAATTCATCTATTTCCCTTTCTAGATCTTTCAGACCATTTTCAAAGAATTCTGGCTTAGTAACATCACATCCAATAGATTTAAAGATGTTTTCTGGAGAATCTGAAGAACCTGCTTTTAGAAATTCTTTAACTTTATTTATGAAATTTTTATCTTTCTTATATTCCGCATACAGAGAACGGCTTACTAACTCACCGAAAGCATATGAATACACATAAAAGAAACTGCGAATATGGCTCCAGTATACGAAATGGTATCCATCGGAATCATCTAGTTTAAATTTCGGCCCAAGATATTCCTGCATATGTTTATTCATTAATCTAGCTATCTCTTTTTTAGCTAAATATCCTTCTTTTCTAACTCTTTCATGCAATTCTAATTCAAATTCAAAACAGGCAATCTGACGGAAAATTCCAGCAATTGTAGAATTTATTCTATCGTGAAGAGCGATAATCTTTTCTTTGTCATTTAATTTTTTAAATAATTCTTCAAAAGCAAAGTTTTCAAAAAATGTACTAGCAACCTCGGCTGTAGATACAGAATAATCTCTGTATAAACCTAATTCATTTTTATTAGCTAAATCACCATGAATAGCATGCCCCATTTCATGAGCTAAGGTCATAACTGAGTTTGAATTAGGAATATGATTTAGCAATACGAATGTTGGACAGTTAGTGCCACTAGAACAATAAGCTCCACCAGTTTTTCCTATTTTGGGGAATACATCTATCTGCCCTTTTTTCAAGAAAAATAAAAGCAAGTTTCCAAAATACGAATCCGCTTCATTGAAAGATTTAGTAACTATATTAACTGCCTCATCAAATTCTATTTTCTTTGTGTTTTTCCCAAGATTACAATTTCTATCTGCATAATTTAGCGTCTTAAGACCAAGTAGTTTAGCTTTAATAGCATAAAACTTATGTGATAGATGATAATATTTTCTGACAGTGCTTACCAAGTTCTCAACAGTGGCTTCTTCATTTTGATAATTAAGTACTGTAGAAGAATAAGGCTTCTTAAATCCTCGTAGCTCATCAGATATTTTTTTGTCAGTTACGATCGCATTTATTTCATTTTCAGCGAAGTCTGCAATAGACTCTAGTTTAGACATTACTAATGCACTCAGCTTATATCTATCAACCTTAGGAAGATCAGCAACCTTAGAAACAGCTTCTGGTAATGGAATTTCTTTATTCTTCCATTTAATACTCTGCTGGTTTAGAACTCTAAGGGTACCATCTACCCACATACCTGATGCCGGAAGACTCTTTAAAAGCATTAATTTCTCTTCTTTTTCGCTTAGATTATATTTAGCCTGTTCAAAAATACTCTTTAAGAAATATCTGAAACCAGCTAATTTTTCTGATTTAAGAAATTTATCCTGATTTTCTGGAGTAATTTTAGCTAAATCTAATGGGAAAAACAATACTTTATTAGCAGCTTTAGTGTATCTTTCTTGAATTAAATTCAATTTTGATTGGAGATCGCTATTACTAGAATCTAATTCTTTTTTATAGAAGAAATATAAATATGGCGCATTTATAGGTAGATCAGAATTTATTCTTTCGTATTTCTTAAGAGATTCATATAGAGCGCTTTCATCTGTTAGATAGTTTTTATCTGATTCATATTTAGTAGCGAATTCATTTATTTCTTTTTCTACCAGAACCATATCAGCCTCTATTTTTGGATCATTGTCATTTTTGTATAACAGACTAAGATCCCAAGAAGTTTTTAGCTCTATTCTTTCTAAGTTTGAAGTGTTTGTCATTACTTCTTTATTTTTGATGTCTTTCTTATTAGTCATTTAATTTTTGGGTTTTATTTATATTTCTTTAAAATCTTAAAGTCGTTTAAAAGTATATCAATTTTCTTACGATTATAAATAGCAACGCAGGGATGGTACAGAACTGCTATTTTAATCTTTCCATAAGAGGTCTTACCTTCAAACTCTTTTCCATGTGCATCGCTTATTAGTACTTTTTGATCTTTTCCGTCCTTAGTTATCTTACTTATACTGTTTTGTTCATTTTGTTCTCTACTGCCAAATCTTTCTAAAACATATGACATAGCATATCGTCCGAGAGTTACAATCACTTCTGGTTTTATGATATCAATCTGTCTATCTAGAAAAGGTGCGTAGATTTTAATTTCTTCTGGAAGCGGATCTCTGTTTTTCTCTGGTCGGTCTTTAACAATATTTGTTATATAAACTTCTTCTCTAGTAACTGAAATACTCTTTAGTAATTCATCAAGTATTTTACCCGCTGCACCACAGAA
Source organism: uncultured Candidatus Saccharibacteria bacterium (assembly GCA_964450345.1). GTDB lineage: Bacteria > Patescibacteriota > Minisyncoccia > Phycocordibacterales > PALSA-1337 > JAPLZH01. Next base: position 43,123 of record CAYVEL010000004.1, read on the forward strand.
AGGTTTTCCCGACTCAGCTTCATTGCGTCCAGGGGCTTCACCTATAATCAGTATTTTCGCAGAATCAGAACCTTCACCGATTACGGGGATATAATTATTTTCTATTCGATACTTATATAAAGGTGACTTTTTAAGTCCCTCAACCTCTTTCTGTATTTTTAATAAATCGTTCTTTTTACTAGTCATATATTAAATATGGTCTAAATATAGCCCAGCAATACAGCTTTTCCTAGCACTTGCTAAAATATATATTTATGTTATAATTTTATTAAACAACTGCAGTAAACCCGAAACTCAATTAGGGCGATTAAACCCCTATAACCCCGAAATGATTATGAAAAAGAACATTGCAAAAACCATCGCATTACTCCTATTTGGGATAATGCTAACCTGTATGACTAACGGCTGTGCCACGGCGTCTAATACCGCTGTCGGAAATAGCATCGCGAGTAATCGTGTTAAATTCGACTCCAATGTCCGCGGCGCGACTGTGCGAGCTGAAAACCTATCCGGTGTTACACCGTGCAGTTTGATGCTCCCCTCTCACGCCATCTGGGTCAGGGTCGAGAAAGAACATTATCTTCCTGCTGAGTTCCTGCTTGAAAAAAGCTGGACTTGGCGCGGAGGACTTAGTCTCGCAGGTGACGTGGGTGCTTGTGTGATTCCGCCTGCGGGAGTCGCCGCACTCGCTGTGGACGCTGGGACGAGATCTTTCACTGAATTACCGAAGTCGGTATTCATCGAGTTGAGAGTTGACCCCCAAAATCCACCACCACCTGGTAATCGTGATTTTCAAGAGTCATCGAGAGTGACTATCACGAAGTAGTTTCAAGCCCGGCACGCCCCAAATTATTGGGCGTGCCGGGCTTTCAATTTTTATTAAACCTTTAAAACTTTTAAATTTAAGCTGAGTTAACTAAATTAAACTAAATTCCTATTTAAATAATAATCAATCTTTAAAACCTCCTGAATATCAGTCTTAATTTGTAGTATCTTATTTTTATCCACTCCCTTAGACTCTAAAACCCTCTCTACAGCACTTATATCATTACAAACGACTACACCCTCCTTAAGTAATATTTTTACTAATTCTGGGCTTATAGAAGGAATGCATGTGATAGGTTTAATACCTGTCTCGTCTATTAATCTCTGAAGACCGCCGTTCTTAGGATAATTCCAACCTACCATTTTTAAACCATTACATTCACCGTAGTGAATCGCTGTATCTGTAAACTTGGTATTTGTAACGAGCCAACCAGAAGTAAGTTTTCTATCAGTTCCACCGTATTTAAATGTCTGCGAAGAAATATCGTCATATCTTTCCTTTACGTATAGAACTATCTTTAAATCAGTCTTAAAACCATATTCGTGATGAAACTTAGCTTCATACATAGCTAATTCCTGTTTATCTTTCCAGGCAACTATATCTACTTCATGAGCTACACATCTTCCATAAACCATTTGATCTAGCTCTACTTCATAACCTTTCTTTTTTAAGATCTCGCCATAGAATTTCTCAAAAGCAAAGCCGTCGGGACCTAAATCAGCCAGAGCTTTTCTCATTGAGTAACGTATTGCGAAGGCTGGATGTGTTAATTCGTTAAGAAATTTAAAAGCGAGTCTATATATTCTATTTGTAGGAAGAGTTTTTCCATCTACTTCAGAATAAATCTTTTCAATAATAGTATTAGCCTGATCTGGAGTAGCACCGGAATTTAAAAGGGAAATCATAAGCTTCTGTGGTCTGAACTCCTCTACTGTTCCATCAGCTTTAACTACTTCAATATGATGCATGATTAATTAATTATACCACCACCGAGACAAATATCGCCATCATAAAAAACCGCGGATTGTCCTGATACAGGTAAAGAATGCGGATTAATTAATTCTAGAGATACATCCTCTGGATTTATTTTCTTAAAAACACATTTTATCTTTTCTGATCGATATCTAAGTCTTACTGAATATTTTTTATCAATTAAAGGTATGGTATTGCACCAATTGATATTTGAAATATCTAATACTCCGCCCTTTTTAAATTCTTCAGGATGATATTCCGTAGAAACAGTAACTGTATTTTTAGAATTATCTTTTGAAATAATGTAATAAGGGGAATCATTTGGGCTCTTTTCTGTAATTGTAAAATTGTGACGCTCTCCTATTGTTAAGAAAATTGAACCTGAATGATGCCCAATAACTTTTCCTGAAGTATCTAAAACATCACCTTTTTTCTCATCAATATAGTGTTTTAGGAATTCTTTAAAATCTATTTTACCTATAAAGCAGAGGCCTTGGGAATCTTTTTTAGTAGCATTATATAGACCAGCCTTTTCAGCAATTTTTCTAACTTCCTTTTTTTCTAAATAACCTATTGGAAAAAGAATTTTTTGAAGTTTATTTTGAGGAATTGTCCAAAGAAAATATGATTGATCTTTATTTTTATCAGCACCTTCTTTTAAATCAACACTGTTTTTAGAAGATTTTGATTCTAAAGATTGCGCATAATGACCTGTAGCTACATAGTCAGCACCATTCTCTAAAGCAAATTTAAGAAAACCACCGAACTTAACCTCTTTATTACACATAACATCTGGATTCGGAGTTCTACCAGCCTTATATTCGCGAAGCATATAATCTACTACACCTTCTTTGTATTCTTTTTCTAAATCTAGTGTAATGAAAGGTATTCCGAGTTTAGCTGCTACTCTCATAGCGTCTAGGCGTTCTTCTTTCCAGTTACATTCCATCCAATCCGGCTGCCAGACTTTAATAAAAACACCAGTAACCAAAGCACCAGCTTCTTTCAACAGAAAAGCTGATACAGAGCTATCCACTCCGCCAGACATTCCAACGAAAACTTTTTTACCTTTTAAATTCATAGCCGAAAAAAAATAAGAGACTATTTACCTAAATACTTCTGTCTGTTTATCAAATGTTCATCATAGGTAGAAGCAAAATGTATTACATCATCCTTATCTGATAAATAGTACCAATAGTTATTCTTAATAGGTCTTATTGCCGACATAATAGCAGAAATTCCTGGATTTGAAATAGGAGTTGGAGTTAAACCTAAATTAGTATATGTATTATAAGAGGAACTAGCTTTTAAATCATCAGAAGTTAATTCTAGAGATCCTTTATTAAGAACATAGCCAAGTGTAGCATCTAACTGAAGAGGTAACTTCTTAGCCATTCGTCTATTAATTATATCTGTAATCATTGCTCTATCTTTCTCTTCTTTAGCTTCTTCTTCCAAAATAGACGCTATTATAATTATATTTCTCTCATTATTCTTAAAGTATTCTTTCTCGGCTGGAGTAAGTTTAGAAAGCATTTCGTTTATTCTCTTTGAGTAAGTACTCCTTAATAAACTTACAATATCAGAAACCGATTGATTAGCATCTAGATAATAAGTATCGGGAAATAGAAAGCCTTCATATCCTGACTTAGTGGTAATACTTTGGAAAAGCGAAGCATCAAAAGAAGGAAGTTTATTAGAAAAAATAGAAACCATACCCTTTATATCGGTTCCCTCGGGTATTGTTACTTTAATAGTTTTTATATTAAACAGACCACTAGAAAAAATCTTAGCCAAACCAAGCACTGTTTCTGGTTTTTCTATTAAATAGAGTCCTGATTTTAATTTTGAACCATAAACCAATCTATAGTAACCCTCAAAAACTTTTTCTGAACGAATTAAATTCTTTTCTTTTAGAAAATCACCGAGCTTATTTACAGTAAAACCCTCTGGAATAGTTATATATAGATCAGAATATTTAGAAACTGGCTCAAAAAAGTAAACAGTGGCTATTAATAATAGCGGTAATGCTAAATATATAATTAATCGACGAGTGTAATACATGCTTTATATCGGTAAATTTGCTGGTGGTTCACCCTTCTTAGACAAGATTCTCTCGAATGATGGTGTCTGTGAGACTCTTCCCGGGAAATGGAATATTGTAGCGAGCTCTTCTATATTAAGCACGAATGGAGTGCTGCTAGGATAAATAAAGAAACCTCCGCGAAGTTTGCTTATATTTACAGAATAGCCTTTCATAAAGTCTTTTCTCATTCCTAGAAAATCAGAAAATGGAGAGGCGAACTGCATCATTAATTTAGAAGTATTAGGGGCAATACCATTTAAATCTTCTGAACCGAACTGTTTAAATGAACCTAGAATACCACCAATATTACCTCCATCATATTTATCTTTCTTTGCTACATAAGTAGTACGAATAACCACATCAAACTGTAGTTTTTTCATTGCACGTTCTATAGCGTATACAACATCCTTCTCTCCTTCTGAAAGATCGATTTTCTGCTTAGAATCTTTATCCGCAACAGGAAGTCTGGTTTTCTCATCACGACTTCTGATCTCATTTATCAGTTTCTTAGCCTTATCTTTCAGTTCATCAGTCTTGGCAAAATGAAAACCTGCTTTATTAGCGTCTTTTCTGTGACCTTTAATCAAAATCTGAATCCAAATCTGTTGATCAATACCGACAGTACCAAGATATTCTATTAAAGGAGTAATAGGATCAATTTTAAATTCTTCTTTAGGATCTTTATCTAGACCATAGTCTACATAAGTTTTAATAGGATATGGGTCTTCTTTAGTAAGTTTTAATTCAGCAGCCCAAACATCAGTTTCTCCTTTCTTGTAATGAAAACTTTTTGTATAATCCTCAACCTGTCTGATCTCTATGTTAGGAAATTGAGAATAGAAAGATGCCTCAATAGATTTAACGGAATCTTTTCTGGTCCAAATAAAGAATTTCACCTGTCCTTCTAGAGAAACTATTTCTAAAGAGAACCATGGCAGTGTCTTACCATGCCAATATCTATCAAACCATGTTCCATCACCTAAAGGCTTATGTAAAGCATGTAGTGCAAGTTCCATAGCTGCAGGAGATCTAAGATTATCTACTGGAATTTTAAACTCTAAAAGACAATATTCCTGAGATAGAATCCAGCGAGTTCTTACATAATTAATCCATTTTGGCCAAAGAATATTCAGTAATATTATAGGGACAAAGACCGGCGCAAAAAATACCAAAAGGTCAATCACTCTAGGAATGACCATAGTGTTTAACTCTAATAATAATTCTGGAAGAATCTGTTCTATCATAGAAACTTTAATTTTCTCTAATTATACTCTTTGGCTTACATGTTGTGTTCGGAGCAGTACCAACAGTTAGATAATTACTTGGACATACACAAGTAGTAACCCCAGAGACAGGATCTGTATTAGAAATCTTAGGGAAAGCACAAGCACCTGGTGTAACCACTACTGGAGGAACAATACACATAAATCCATCCCAAACCTGCCCTGAAGGACATGTAGAGTTAGTAATAGAAACATTAACAATAGAAGAATCGTGGAATGCATTATCAGCTGTATAAATACAATTGTAAGTGTAGTTCAGATTATCACCATTATTCTGGGATACAGTAACTGTTCCATCATATTGATTTGAAGAAATATCAATTGAACCACCTCCACTTTTAACTAAAGTACAAGAATAATTAGATGTAGAATCTGTAGCACCAACATTTAAGCTATACTTCAAAACTAAACTAACAGGATTTTCTACTGTATCTAACATTAATGAACCGGCGTAATAACTACTTCCCGCAGTATTCTTTTTAGCTTGCAATATAGTATTAAATTCAGGACCTGGAGCAGTAGGATCCATTACATCAAAATTAATCCATCCTAGTACGTCATTACCCCATGCATATCCAGTAAAACGTCCATTCGCTTTATTATAAGTAACTCCAGCATCAGAAATACCGCCGGCACCACTAGTATTAGGAGAACTATGATTCGTACCAGACAAATGTATCCATCCGTCCCAATTACCGGCAGAACTAGATGTCAGAGGACTAAGAGCTCTTGCCCATCCATCGACTTTTCCAGTACTAGTACTTACCGTAGGTGTACAGACACCTTCTGGACAGCCTGTAACGTCACTAGAATTAAAAGATATCCATCCAACATTAGTAGACCAAGCGTAACCACTTAGAGAACCTGTAGTAGAAGAGAATTTCACTGAATAATCCACACCACCAGCACCAGCATCATCCGAATTAAAAGATATCCAACCAACAGTATCAGACCATGCCCATCCAGTTAGATCTGTTGTTGAAGATTGAGCCTTAGATAACTCAACATTAAACGACATTATTGCTACTAAAAAAATAGAAGCGACCGCTATAAAATATATAGATAGTTTTAGTTTTTTATTCATAACTTTACAAATTATACTCCGAATAAAACATTTAAAAAAGCCTTATCTGTACATAACTCCACCAAAAAACCACTTTCATTAAGTGGTTTTTTGTTTTGC